>NZ_BAEU01000080.1:0-22177 GCF_000246875.1 Halomonas sp. KM-1 | reverse complement strand
GAATCCGCCGCGGGCGTCAAGTGCGAATTTTGCGAAGCGATCCGAAAAATCCAAACAACGACAACCACTTACCACTCTTCCCACCGCCTGCGACGTTGCTCGTCACCGGCAGCGGATGCGTACTTTAAGGGCTGCAGACCAAGGACGCAACCCTCCGCGTCAAAAAAATATAGCTCAGGTTTCTGGCAGCAGCCATGACGGGGATCAATTTTCTCATGACATGGCTGCTACGCCCGTGCTCGCGCCTCTCAGATGACGAACAGATCGACGAAACGATGCACCGGCATGGCTTCCAGCGCCCCCTGCTCCTTGCACAGTGAAATGATTCGCTCGCAGCGGCCGGCCGGGAAACGCGTCGCCAAGTTGCGGCGAAACTTCTCTTCCAGGATGGGGATGCCCTCGGCCCGGCGGCGGCGATGGCCGATGGGGTATTCGACTTCGATGCACTCCGTGGCAGTGCCATCGCTGAAGAAGACCTGGATGGCATTGGCGATGGAGCGTTTGTCGGCAGCCAGATAGTCCTGGGTATAGCGAGGCTCCTCGCTGACCTCCATCTTGCCCCGCAGCGTATCGATCAGCGAGTGCTGACGATGAAAGTCATCCTCGTAGTGTTCGGCGGTCAGATCGCCGAAGATCAACGGCACGGCTACCATGTACTGCAAGCAGTGGTCACGGTCCGCCGGGTTGGCTAGCTCGCCCTCCTTGGAGATGATGCGGATCGCCGATTCATGGGTGGTGATGACGATACGCTCGATCTCCTCGAGGCGGTCCTTGACCTGGGGATGTAAGCGCACTGCAGCCTCACACGCCGTCTGGGCATGGAACTCTGCCGGGAAGGCGATCTTGAACAGGATATTTTCCATCACGTAGGTGCCGAACTCGCGCTGGAAGCGAAACTTCCTCTCCCCTTCCGGTTTGATCGCCTGATCCTTGTTGGTCTTCGAGAAGAGCACGTCATAGAAACCCCACTGGGGTGCGCTGAGCACCCCGGGTATGCCCATCTCGCCACGCAGGGCAATATCGGCCAGACGCACGCCACGCGAAGTAGCATCGCCCGCGGCCCAGCTCTTGCGCGAGCCGGCATTGGGCGCATGGCGGTAGGTACGCAGACTCTGACCGTCGGCCCAGGCGTGCGATAGAGCCGACAGCAGCTGCTCCCGATTCGCCCCCATCAGGTAGGCGGCTACTGCCGTGGATGCCACCTTGACCAGTACCACATGATCCAGGCCAACTCGGTTGAAGGAGTTTTCGAGCGCCAGCACGCCCTGGATCTCGTGAGCCTTGATCATGGCCTCGAGCACGTCACGCATGATCAGCGGTGCCTCGCCCTGGGCAACTCGCTTCTGCGAGAGGTGATCCGCCACGGCGAGAATGGCACCCAGGTTGTCGGAGGGGTGCCCCCACTCGGCGGCAAGCCAGGTGTCGTTGTAGTCGAGCCAGCGCACGATGCAGCCGGTGTCCCAGGCGGCCTTGACGGGATCCAGGCGGAAGGAGGTGCCCGGCACTCGGGCGCCATGGGGCACGACGGTGCCTTCGACCAGCGGCCCCAGGTGCTTGGTGCATTCCGGGAAGCGCAGCGCCAGCAGGCCACAGCCCAGGGTATCGATGAGACAGTTGCGTGCGGTATCCAGCGCCTCGTCGCTCTCGACCCGATAGTCGAGAACGTAGTCGGCGATCATCTGCAGTTCAGGTTCGTAATCGGGACGGACGTTGCGTTCGACGGTGGCGCTCATGCTCCCTCCTGTCGCAGGCTCGATGTCGTCTCCACTTACTATAGAAAACGCTATATGAAACGCCCCGAGCCATGCGACTCGGGGCGAGTTGACGATCCCGCCGCTCTGCTAGAAGGCATCACCAGGGATGCGAACTTGCCCTTCCATCAGGACCCGCGCGCTACGGCTCATCACCGCCTTGGTCGCCGTCCACTGTCCTGCAACCTGCGAGGCCTGTGCGCCGACTCGCAGCGTGCCGGAGGGATGCCCGAAGTGCACCGCGTTGCGCTCGCCACCGCCCGCCGCCAGGTTGACCAGGGTGCCGGGCACCGCCGCCGCCGTGGCGATGGCCACCGCCGCCGTGCCCATCATGGCGTGGTGCAGCTTGCCCATGGAGAGCGCGCGCACCACGAGATCGATGTCGCCTGCCTTGATCGCCTTGCCGCTGGAAGCGACGTAATCGGCCGGCGGCGCGACGAAGGCGACCTTGGGCGTGTGCTGCCGTTCGGCCGCCTCGCTGACCTCCTTGATCAGCCCCATGCGCACGGCGGCGTGGGCACGAATCGACTCGAACATCGCCAGCGCCCGGGTATCGCCGTTGATCGCCTCCTGCAGCTCGGTGCCGCTATAGCCGATCGCTCCGGCGTTGACGAACACCGTCGGAATGCCGGCATTGATCATGGTGGCTTCGAGAGTGCCCACTCCCGGCACTTCCAGCTCGTCGACCAGGTTACCGGTAGGGAACATGGCACCTTCGCCGTCGGCCGGATCCATGAACTCGACCGCCACCTCGGCGGCCGGGAAGGTCACGCCGTCGAGTTCGAAGTCGCCGGTCTCCTGCACCTCGCCGTTGGTGATCGGAACACGCGAGACGATGGTCTTGCCGATGTTGGCCTGCCAGATCCGTACCGTGGCGATACCGTTCTCGGGAATTCGCTCGGGGTCCACCAGGCCGTTGCTGATGGCGAAGGGGCCGACGGCGGCGGAGAGGTTGCCGCAGTTGCCGCTCCAGTCGACGAAGGGCTTGTCGATGGAGACCTGACCGAACAGGTAGTCGACGTCGTGATCTGGGCTTTCGCTCTTCGACAGGATCACCGTCTTGCTGGTGCTGGAGGTGGCCCCACCCATGCCGTCGATCTGCTTCTGGTACGGGTCGGGGCTGCCGATGACGCGTAGCAGCAAGGCATCACGGGCCGGACCGGGCCGGCGTGCCGCCTCGGGCAAATCCTCCAGACGAAAGAAGACGCCCTTGCTGGTACCGCCACGCATGTAGGTGGCGGGAATCTTGATTTGAGGAACGTGGGCCATGGCGCTCGCTTCCTGAAATGACGGAGAACCCCGGCGATGTCCGCCGGGGCGTTCACGCGATGTGTGGATCAGGCCACCGCTTCGGACTCGAGGAAGTCCTGGGCGAAGCGCTGCAGCACGCCACCGGCGGAGTAGACCGTGACCTCCTCGGCGGTATCCAGACGGCAGATCACCGGCACCCGCTCGACTTCACCGGACTTGCGGTGAATGACCAGCTCGAGCGTTGCCCGGGGAGCCGGCTTGCCTTCCACATCGTAGGTCTCGGTGCCGTCGAGCTTGAGCGTATGCCGCGTGGTGCCCTCCTGGAACTGCAGCGGCATCACACCCATGCCTACCAGGTTGGTGCGGTGAATGCGCTCGAAGCCCTCGGCGACGATCGCCTCCACTCCGGCCAATGCCACGCCCTTGGCCGCCCAGTCGCGGGAGCTGCCCTGGCCGTAGTCGGCTCCGGCAATGACGATCAGCGGCTGGCCGCGCTCCATGTAGGTCTCGATGGCTTCCCACATGCGCGTCACCTTGCCTTCCGGCTCGATGCGCGCCAGCGAGCCCTGGATCACTTCGCCCTTGTCGTCCCGCACCATCTCGTTGAACAGCTTGGGGTTGGCCAGCGTGGCCCGTTGGGCGGTGAGATGGTCGCCACGGTGGGTGGCGTAGGAGTTGAAGTCCTCCTCCGGCAGGCCCATCTTGGCCAGGTACTCGCCCGCCGCACTGTCCAACAGGATGGCGTTGGAGGGCGACAGGTGGTCGGTGGTGATGTTGTCCGGCAGGATCGCCAGCGGGCGCATGCCCTTCAGCGCACGCTCACGCGCCATGTTGCCTTCCCAATAGGGCGGCCGGCGAATGTAGGTGCTCTGCGGGCGCCAGTCGTAAAGCGGGCTCTTGGCCTGCTCCACCTCGTCGAGGTTGAACATCGGGATATAGACCTGCTTGAACTGCTCGGGCTTGACGTGCTTACCGACGATGGCGTCGATCTCCTCGTCGGAGGGCCACAGCTCCTTGAGCGTGACCGGCTTGCCGTCCTTGTCATAGCCCAGCGCGTCCTTCTCGATGTCGAAGCGAACGGTACCGGCGATGGCGTAGGCCACCACCAGCGGCGGCGAGGCCAGGAAGGCTTGCTTGGCGTAGGGGTGGATGCGCCCGTCGAAGTTGCGGTTGCCGGACAGCACCGCAGTGGCATACAGATCGCGGTCGATGATCTCCTGCTGGATCTCCGGGCGCAGCGCGCCGGACATGCCGTTACAGGTGGTGCAGGCGTAGGCGACGATGCCGAAGCCGAGCTTTTCGAGCTCCGGCAGCAGGCCAGCCTCCTCCAGATAGAGACGGGCGACCTTGGAGCCAGGGGCAAAAGACGATTTCACCCACGGCTTGCGCACGAGACCCAGCTCGTTGGCCTTCTTGGCCACCAGCCCCGCCGCCACCACGTTGCGCGGGTTGGAGGTGTTGGTGCAGCTGGTGATGGCGGCGATAATCACCGCGCCGTCGGGCATCCTGCCGGCTTTTTCCTCCGCCAGCGCCAGCTCCAGGTTGGCGGCGATGCCGCGCTCGGCCAGCGCCGAGGTCGGCAGGCGACGATGGGGGTTGGAGGGGCCTGCCATGTTGCGCTCGACGGTGGAGAGGTCGAACGTCAGCACGCGTTCGTACTCGGCGTTCTTCAGGCTGTCGCCCCACAGCCCCACGGTCTTGGCGTAGTTCTCGACCAGCGCCACCTGCTCCGGCTCGCGGCCGGTGATGGTCAGGTAGTCGAGGGTCTGCTGGTCGATGTAGAACATCGCCGCGGTGGCGCCATACTCCGGCGTCATGTTGGAGATGGTGGCGCGGTCGCCGATGGTCAGGCTATCGGCACCTTCACCGAAGAACTCCAGATAGGCGCCTACTACCCGCTCCTGGCGCAGAAACTCGGTGATCGCCAGCACGATGTCGGTGGCGGTGATGCCGGGCTGGCGCTTGCCGGTCAGCTCCACGCCGATAATGTCGGGCAGGCGCATCATCGAGGGGCGGCCGAGCATCACGGTTTCCGCCTCCAGACCGCCCACGCCGATGGCAATGACCCCCAGGCAGTCGATGTGCGGAGTATGGCTGTCGGTGCCCACACAGGTGTCGGGGTAGGCGACACCATCGCGAGCCTGGATCACCGGCGACATCTTCTCCAGGTTGATCTGGTGCATGATGCCGTTGCCGGCAGGGATCACGTCGACGTTCTTGAACGCGGTGCGGGTCCAGTCGATGAAGTGGAAGCGGTCCTCGTTGCGGCGATCCTCGATGGCGCGGTTCTTGTCGAAGGCATCGGGGTCGTCGCCGCCGCACTCCACGGCCAGGGAGTGGTCGACGATCAGTTGGGTCGGCACCACCGGGTTGACCTTGGCCGGGTCGCCGCCCTTCTCGGCGATGGCATCGCGCAGGCCGGCCAGATCGACCAGCGCCGTCTGGCCGAGGATGTCATGGCACACCACTCGCGCCGGATACCAGGGGAAATCCAGGTCGCGCTTGCGTTCGATCAGCTGCTTGAGCGCGTCAGTGAGCAGCTCCGGCTCGCAGCGGCGCACCAGCTGCTCGGCCAGTACGCGAGAGGTATAAGGAAGGGTGTCGTAGGCACCGGGCTGGATCTCCTCGACGGCCTCACGCACGTCGAAGTAGTCCAGCTCGGTGCCGGGAAGCGATTTGCGGTATTGAGTATTCATGAGTCGACGGTCTTCGCGTGGTGTTGGATCGGGCGAGGGAGAGAGACGGCCCGCAGGCCGCCTCGTGCGGACGCTGGCTCAGTCACGCTCCTCGATCGGTACCCACTGGCTCTTCTCCGGGCCGACGTAGTCGGCGCTGGGGCGAATGATGCGGTTGTTGGCGCGCTGCTCGAAGACATGGGCACACCAGCCGGTGACGCGCGAACAGACGAAGATCGGCGTGAACAGCTTGGTGGGGATGTCCATGAAGTGATAGGCGCTGGCGTGGAAGAAGTCGGCGTTGCAGAACAGCTTCTTCTCGCGCCACATGACGTCCTCGACCCGCACGGAGACGGGATAGAGCACGGTGTCGCCGACGTCCTGGGCCAGCCGTTCGGACCACTCCTTGATGATGGCGTTGCGCGGATCGGACTCGCGATAGATCGCATGCCCGAAGCCCATGATCTTCTCCTTGCGCTCGAGCATCCCCATGATCTCGCGCTCGGCCTCTTCCGGCGACTTCCAGTTCTCGATCATGTCCATCGCCGCCTCGTTGGCACCGCCATGTAGCGGGCCGCGCAGCGAGCCGATGGCGCCGGTCACGCAGGAGTGCATGTCGGAGAGCGTCGAGGCGCAGACGCGCGCCGTAAAGGTTGAGGCGTTGAACTCGTGCTCGGCATAGAGAATGAGCGAGACGTTCATCACCCGGGCATGCAGCTCGGAGGGCGCTTCGTCACGCAGCAAGTGCAGGAAGTGAGCGCCTACGGACTCGTCGTCGGTCTCGGTCTCGATGCGCACGCCGTCATGGCTGAAGCGATACCAGTAGCAGATGATCGAAGGCAGCACCGCCAGCAGGCGGTCGGAAACGTCCTGTTGCTCGTCGAAGCTCTCCTCGGTCTCGAGGTTGCCGAGCATGGAGGCACCGGTACGCATCACGTCCATGGGGTGGGCGCTGGCCGGGATCTGCTCGAGCACGGTCTTGAGTGCCTGGGGCAGGCCACGCAGCCCCTTGAGCTTGGTCACGTAGGCATCGAGTTCGGCCTGATTGGGCAGCTTGCCCTTGAGCAGCAGGTAGGCGACCTCTTCGAAGCGCGCCTTCTCGGCCAGTTCCTTGATGTCAAAGCCGCGGTAGGTCAGGCCGGAGCCGGTCTGGCCTACGGTACACAGGGCCGTACTACCGGCGCTCTGGCCGCGCAGACCGGCACCGCCGATGGGTTTGTCTGACATGTCGTGTCTCCTTGCTATGGCGTTTTATTGTCGGCGTAGCGGGTCGGACTCAGTTGTCCGTTCCCTTCTCGGCAAGCTGGTTTTCAGCAAACAGCGCATCGAGCTTCTGCTCGAAGGCGTGATAGTTGAGGAAGTCGTAGAGCTCGTCGCGGGTCTGCATCAGCTCGACCACATCCCGCTGATGGCCCTTGTCATGAATGCTCTGATAGACCTTCAACGCCGCCGCGTTCATGGCGCGGAAGGCCGATAGCGGATAGAGCACCATACGACAGCCAACCTCGCCGAGCTCCTGCTGGGTGAACAGCGGCGTGGCGCCGAACTCGGTGATGTTGGCCAGGATCGGCGCATCGACCCGCTCGCAGAAGGCGCGATAGTCGTCGAGGGTGTGCACCGCTTCGGCGAAGATGGCGTCGGCGCCGGCCTCGATGCAGGCATTGGCGCGATCGATGGCGGCATCGAGCCCCTCTTTCTGGAAGGCATCGGTACGTGCGATCAGGTAGAAGTCTGGGTCGATGCGAGCATCGGCGGCGGCCTTGATACGGTCGACCATCTCCTGCTTGGAGACGATCTCCTTGTTGGGACGATGCCCGCAGCGCTTCTGCGCCACCTGGTCCTCGAGGTGCACGGCAGCCACGCCGGCGCGCTGCATCTCCTTGACGGTGCGGGAGATATTGAAGGCGCCGCCCCAGCCGGTATCGATGTCCACCAGCAGCGGCAGGTCGGTGGCGCCGCAGATCCGGTGTGCGTCCTGCACCACATCGTTCATGCTGGTCATGCCCAAGTCGGGCAACCCGAAGGAAGCGTTGGCCACCCCACCGCCGGAAAGGTAGATGGCCTGATGCCCCACGCGCTCGGCCATCATTGCGGTATAGGCATTGATGGTACCGACGATGGGCAGCGGGCGGTTAGCCTCGAGAGCGGCGCGAAAGCGAGCGCCGGGGGTGGGTCGTGTCATGACGTAATTCCTCTTGGTATTCGGACGGGCTTCAAACGGTTTCTTCGGCCTGCTGCTGCTTGAGAGTGGCGGCATAACGGTCGGCCACGTTGGCCCGCGAAGCGCTGACATGGCGCCGCATCAGCAGCTCGGCCAGTTCGGCGTCGCCGGCTTCGATGGCATCGACGATGCGATGGTGCTCGACGAAGGCCCGCTGTGGCCGAGTACCGCTGGCGCTGAACTGGGTACGGTAGAGCCGCACCAGGTAGTAGAGGTCGTCGCACAGCATGGTCATCAGCATGCGGTTGTGGCTGCCCTGGACGATGCGATAATGGAAGTCGAGATCGCCTTCGCGCTGATAGTAGGCTTCGCCACTCTTGAGATCGGCCTGACGTTCGTGCAGCGCCAGCACCTCGCGCAGCCCGGCGATCTCCTCGCGGGTCATGTTTTGGGCGGCCAGGCGGGCGGCCATGCTCTCCAGCGCCTCGCGCACGTCGAACAGCTCGAGCAGCTCCTTCATCGAGAGCTTGACCACCCGGGCACCGACATGGGGCACTCGTTCGATCAGGCGGTGGGCCTCGAGGCGGCGCATCGCCTCGCGCAGCGGGCCGCGGGAGATGCCGTAGGTCTTCGACAGACCCGGCTCGGTGATCTTGCTGCCCGGCGCCAGCTCGCCGCGGACGATGGCATCCTGCAGCTGATGGAAGACCCGCTCGGCCAGGGTGCGGACTTCAGGGGATGTTTGCTCTGGAGCGACTGAGTTCATGGCAATTGTCGACAATTAAGGAGTGAAGAAACTTTAGACACTGCTCTGGCACGGGTCAACCTTCCACAAGCCGCCATTTCGTACGCCTTTGGTTGTAGACAATGAGAAGCTGCGAAGCTACGGTGTCGACAATCGTCACAGCGTTGACGACAAGTCGTTAACAGGCCAACGACTTTCACGACAAAAGGCTCGCCACCCCCTAGAATGAGTCGCCTGTTCCGAAAGGCCCCCCTGATGACTGCAAGACTCGAGATAACACCGCTGCCCTATGGCGAGGATCCGCTTGCCTATTTCCAGGCGCTGCGCCAGCGCCCCGGGGCCGTCCTGCTCGACAGCGGCAAGCCTGCCGCACCGGGCGGTCGCTACGACATCATCAGCAGCGACCCCGTGTCGGTGCTCACCGTCGACGGCAAGGGGGTCATCCGCATCGACGGCGAGGTGCAGCACGGCCGTGACCCATTCATGGCCCAGCAAACCCTGCTGGAGAGCCTGGCTCTCGAGGTGCCATCCAACGATCTACCCTTTCTCGGTGGCCTGATCGGCTACTGGGGCTACGACCTGGGCCGCTCTCTAGAGCCGGTGGGCAACTCGGCCCAGGAAAGCGTCTGCCTGCCTGCCAGCCGTACGGGGCTCTACGACTGGGCGCTGATACAGGATCATCAGCGGCAGGAGAGCTGGCTGGTGGCGACGGCCGAGCGGCGCTTGCAGGTGATGGAGTGGCTGCGTGGCAGCGCCGACCCCACCTCGGCCTTCGGACTGCTCGCCCCTTTCACAGGCGAGATGGACCGCGACGGCTATGCCAGACGGTTTGCTGCGGTGCAGGACTACATTCGGGCCGGTGACTGCTACCAGATCAACCTGGCCCAGCGCTTCAGCGCACCGTACAGCGGCGATCTCTGGGACGCCTACCTGCGCCTGCGCCTGGCCACACCCACACCGTTTGCCGGCTTCATGGCCTGGCCTTCAGAGCGAGGTGAGCAGGCCATCCTGTCCCTCTCTCCCGAGCGCTTCCTGCTGTGCGAATCGGACGGCCACGTCGAGACACGCCCGATCAAGGGCACTCGCCCCCGAGGCGGCACGCCCGATGAGGATTGGCAGCTCGCCATGGAGCTGATCTCGAGTCTCAAGGATCGCGCCGAGAACGTGATGATCGTCGATCTGCTGCGCAACGACCTGGGGCGCGTGTGCCAGCCGGGTAGCGTACGGGTACCGCAGCTCTGCGGGCTGGAGAGCTACGCCAACGTGCACCATCTGGTCAGCATCGTGTGCGGCAGACTGGCGACGGGGAAGCGTTCGCTGGACCTGTTGGCGGCCGCCTTTCCCGGCGGCTCTATCACCGGCGCACCCAAGGTGCGAGCGATGCAGATCATCGACGAACTGGAGCCGAGCCGCAGAAGCGTGTACTGCGGCAGCCTGGGCTTCGTCGACGTGCGCGGCAACATGGACACCTCGATTGCCATCCGCACCGCCGTGGCCGACGGGGAGCACATCCATCTTTGGGGCGGCGGCGGGCTGGTGGCCGACTCCAACGTCGAGGCCGAATACGCCGAGACCCTGGACAAAATCCGCCACCTCATGCAAGCGTTGGCCCAGCCAAAGCACCAAGAGGAATAAGAAGAGCCCTTTAATCTTTCATTTGGCTATATTTATCCAATGAAACGATATTGGGGCCCTGTCAGCCGCCTTTGGTAGGGTATGGCCCAAACACGGTCAACGACTCTGGAGCCATCATGGCAACACTCGATGCGATCAATCAGGAACTGGGCAATGATCCCGATGGGCTTATTCGCTGGGCTCTGACGCAGGGCCAGCGCCCTATCGTCACCACCAATTTCCGCCCCTTCGAAGCGGTCATCCTGCATATGGTGACACAACAGCGGCCCGACATTCCGGTGGTCTGGATGGATCACGGCTACAACACAGAGGCGACCTATCGCTTCGCCGACGCGCTGGTCAAGCGGCTCGACCTCAATCTGATCAGCTACATCCCGCAGCGCACCCGCGCTCATCGTGAAGCGGTGGATGGCCCCATGCCGGGCATCGACGATCCGCGCCACGAGGCGTTCACGCGAGAGGTCAAGCTGGAGCCGTTCGAGCGGGCGCTACGCGAAATGGCCCCGGACGTGTGGTTCACCGCGCTGCGCGCCGAGGACACCCCCGAACGCGCCCGCATGCAGCCTGTCAGCAAGAACGCCGATGGGCTACTCAAGGTCTCTCCTTTGCTGCACTGGAGCGCCAAGGAGCTCTACCAGTACCTGCAGCAGCACGACCTGCCCAACGAGTTCGATTATTTCGATCCCACCAAGGTGGAAGCGAAGCGGGAGTGCGGGCTGCATCTGCAGCACTGACTTTCACCCGCACCCAGTAAAAAGCGGGCCGCGCGATGCGCGGCCCGCTTTTTTCTAGCGCATCGGCAGCTCGATGTCGTCGAACAGCTCCGCCTCATGGCGCGGCCCCGCAGCAAGTGCCGCATCGACCAGATCGCGGTCGAGATGGCCGGCAAAGCCCTTGACGAAATCGTACATGTAGCCGCGCATGAAGGTGCCCCGGCGAATGCCGATCTTGGTGACCGAACTTTCGAACAAGTGGCCCGCCTCGAGGGCAACGAGATCCTCGTCGAGGGTTTCGTCATACGCCATGTGAGCGACGATGCCGACGCCCAGGCCGAGCCGCACGTAGGTCTTGATCACGTCGGCATCGGCGGCGGTGAGTACCACGTTGGGGGTGAGCCCCCTGGCACGGAAGGCATCGTCGAGCTGGGAGCGCCCGGTGAAGCCGAACACGTAGGTCACGAGCGCCTGCTCGGCCAGACGCTCGAGGGTCAGCTCGCCCTCGGCCAGCGGATGACCACGCGGCACCAGGACACAGCGGTTCCAGCGGTAACAGGGTAGCAGCACCAGATCGGCGAACAGCTCGAGCGACTCGGTGCAGATGGCGAAATCGGCCATGCCATCGCTGACCATCTGGGCAATCTGCTTGGGCGTGCCCTGCTGCATGTGCAGGGCGACATCAGGGTATTTGCGGGTGAATTCGCCGATCACCGGCGGCAAGGCGTAGCGGGCCTGAGTGTGCGTGGTGGCGATCGAGAGGCTGCCGCGCCGCTCGTCGCTGTGCTCCTGGGCCACCTGCTTGATGTTGTCGGTCAGCCGCAGCACTTGCCCGGCCAGCTCGACGATGGATTCCCCCGCAGGCGTGACGCGGGTGAGATGCTTGCCGCTGCGGGCGAAGATCTCGACGCCCAGCTCGTCTTCCAGCAGCCGAATCTGCTTGGAGATACCGGGCTGGGACGTATACAGGCTCTGGGCCGTTGCCGACACGTTGAGGTTGTGCCGGGTAACTTCCCACACATAGCGAAGCTGCTGCAGTTTCATGGTCGACACGACTCCCTGACGCCCGGCAAAAGATGCATTGGTGATTAGACATTACTGCCTAATCACCAAATAGCATAACGTCAAAAGCGCCTTCCGACCATGAGAGCGACGCGGCTTGCCACTAGCGTCAGGGGCCGCTGGTCGGCTTTCCGAAATAGTCGCTGACCGGCTTGTCCACCGGCTTGTCGAGTCGCTCGGCGAACGCCTTGAGGCCATCCACCAGCGGCGCCACCGCACGCCACAGCTCATCGTCGTTGAGCATGCGGTAAACGCCACTGACACCGGGAGCATCGCCCCCCTCCTGCACCGGTCGATGCTGGCCGATACATTCGAGCGCCTCCTTGACGGCGAAGGTCACCCGATAGAAACGCTCCGGTGGAACCTCCGACAGCATCATGCCGAGAATCGCCAGGTTCTGAATGGCGTTGAGAGTGGACTCCTTACCCAGCCCATCCACCACCACGCTGGCGATGCTGGTGTTGGCACCGACCACGTCATTGGCCAGGCGCAACACGCCATGCTCGTGGAGCGTCTGCAGCAGCTGTGCCAGCTCTTCATGGGCATCGGGGCCGATTTTGGGCGGCGTCACGTCGTGCGAAATTCGTTCGGCCATCACATTTTCCTCGGGTTGGACTGCTGGGCGGGCGGCGGCGTGTAGTCTCCCCGCATCCACTTCACTTCGACCTCGACGCCCTGCTTCGGCGTAGGCCGGCCATAGCGGTAGTTGTGAGCAGGCAAAGGCGGAGCGCCGCGCTTGTCGAGCACCTCGAGCTTCACTGCGGTTTCCTTGTAGGCCGGGGTCTGCACGTCTGGGTCATTGTGCTCACCGGTGAGCAGATTGACCCCCGTCTTGCCGAAATGAATCGGCATGAACAACGTTTTGCCGCGCACCCGGTCGGTGATGACCGCGGGGAACTCGATGCTGTCGCGGCGCGAAGTTATCCGTACCCAGGTGCCCTCCTCGATGCCGCGCTCGGCGGCAAGCTCCGGGCTGACCTCGACGAAACCGTGCGGAAGCTGCTGCCGGATCCCTTCGCTGCGCCCCGTCTGATTGGTGCCCTGGAACTGCTCGCGCAGCCGGCCGTTGTCCAGCAGCAGGTCGTACTCGTCGTCGGGCGCCTCTTCGGGCGGCTGCCACTCCAGCGGGTGCAGATTGGCCTTGCCGTCCTCGTTGGCGAAGCCGTCGGTGTAGAGCAGCGGCGAGTCGGTGCCGTCCGCCGCAACCGGCCATAGCTGGGACTTCCAGCCCTCGAGCCGCGCATAGCTGACCCCGGCGAACATCGGCGCGATGCGGGCGCACTCCGCCATGATCTCGGAGGGATGGGTGTAGCCCCAGTCGTGTCCCATGCGAGCAGCGAGATCGGTCAGGATACGCCAGTCGGGACGGCTGTCGCCCAGCGGTTCCAGCACCTGGTAGGAGCGCTGGATGCGACGCTCGGTGTTGACGTAGGTGCCCTCCTGCTCGACGCTGGGACAGGCAGGCAGCACCACATCGGCGTACTCAGCGGTACGGCTGAGAAATACGTCCTGCACCACCATGAACTCGAGCTTCTCGAAGCCGGAGAGCACGTTGTGGGTATTGGAGTCGGAAAAGGCCGTCTCCTCGCCGACGATATACATCGCCTTGATCTCGCCCTCGTCGGCTGCCTGTACCATCAGGAAATTGCCATAGCCGGCTTCAGCTGAAAGCTCTTCCGGCGAGATGCCCCACCCTTCGGCCCAGCGCTTTCTCGCTTCTTCGTCCTCTACGTGCTCGTAGCCAGGATAGCGGTCACGCAGGCAGCCGAAGTCGCTCGCCCCCTGCACGTTGTTGTGGCCGCGCATGGGGTAGCCGCCGGTACCCGGCTTGCCGTAGTTGCCGGTGACCAGCAGCAGGTTGGAGAGTGCCGTGCTGGCGTCCGATCCACGGCTGTGCTGGGTGATGCCCATGGCCCACAGCAGACAGACGCTCTGCGCCCGGCCGATGGTCTCGGCGGCCTCGGCCAGATCCTGACGCGCGATGCCCGTCTCGGCCTCGGCGAACTCCAGGGTGAAAGGCGCGAGGGACTGGCGATACTCCTCTACGCCGTTGACCCAGCGTGCGAGGAACTCGCGATCGGCCAGATCGTGATCGAACATGTAGCGCGACAGCGCCGAGGCCCAGATCAGATCGGTGCCGGAGTTCGGCCGCAGGAACAGGTCCGCCCGTTCGGCCATCTCGTGCTTGCGCGGGTCGATCACAATCAGCTTCTGCCCGCGCAGCTTCTGTGCCGCCTTGATGCGGGCGGCGATCACCGGATGGTTCTCGGCGGTATTGCTGCCGACGATCACCACCACCTCGGCCTGCTCAATGTCCTCGATGGTGCCGGCATCACCGCCGTAGCCGACGGTACGGAACAGCCCCTTGGTGGCCGGGTTCTGGCAGTAGCGCGAGGAGTTGTCGACGTTGTTGGTGCCGATGATGCGACGGGCGATCTTCTGCACCAGGTAGGCCTGCTCGTTGGTGCCCTTGCTCGAGCCGATGAAGCCCAGGCTGTCCGGGCCGTGGGCCTCGCGCACCTCGAGCAGACGGCGCGCCACCAGGTCCAGAGCCTCGTCCCAGCTCGCTTCGCGAAAGCGGCCGTTGTCGCGTATCAGCGGCATGGTCAGGCGCTGCTCACTGTTGACGAAGTCCCAGGCGAACTTGCCCTTGATGCAGGTGGAGATGCCGTTGGCCGGCGCCTCGGCTACCGGTTGCACTTTGAGGATGTGGCGGTCGCGGGTCCACATCTCGAAGGAGCAGCCGACGCCGCAATAGGTGCACACCGTCTTGGTGCGCTTGATCTCGGGCTGGCGCATGTGCATGTCGATTTCCGAAAGCCCCGAGACCGGCACTGCCCCCGTTGTCGTCTCGAGCTTCTTGATGATCTCGATCATCGGCCGCTTGAGCGACCAAGGCATGGCAGTGAACGGACCCGCCTTGCCGTCCATGCTGTTCTCCATCAGCGCATTGCACGGACAGACGGTGACGCAGTGGCCGCAGTGCACGCAGCTGGAGTCGTTGATCTGCTCGCCACCATCCCACAGCACACGCGGGTTCTCGCTGGAAAAGTCGATGGAGAGCGTCTCGTTTACCTCGACGTTCTGGCACGCCTCCACGCAGCGGCCGCAGAGGATGCACTGGTCGGGATCGTAGGTATAGAAAGGGCTCGAGGTGTCCTTCTCGTGAGGTTTGCGCTGAAACTCGTAGCGCTGAATGGGGATCTGCATATCCACCATGGTGTTGTGCAGCGTGCAGTCGCCGTTGTTGTTCTCGCACACGGTGCAGTAGAGCTCGTGCTTGGCTAGCAGGCGATCCATGCCCTCTTCCCGGGCGGCCCGGGCCCGCTGGCTGCCGAGGCTCAGCGACAGGCCCTCAGTGCTCTTCAGCGTGCAACCGCGCTTGAGCTCGCCGTCGACCTCGACCCAGCAGGCATCACAGGTTTCCAGAGCACCCAGCGAAGGGTGGTAGCAGACGTGCGGAAGATCGACGCCTCGCTCCTTAAGAAAATCGATAAGCGGCTGATCGGCCCGACCGCTGAGTAACTGCCCATCCAACACGACCGTACAGCGTGTCGTCATGTCCCGGCATCTCCCTGTCGAGGCCCGGCGACGAGCTGCCATTGCTTCACGATGCGACGAGATCGGCCATCCACATGGCGCTCGGAGCCAAGCCATGTCCATATACCTTCTGCTCCGTGCTATGCACGTTAGTCAATGGCACTTGGCTTGTCTAAACTGTCGAAAGGTGGCTCAACGAAAAACCGCTTCTCGATCAGATAGCTATCGAACAGGCAGACAACAATCGGCACACAGCGGCAACGAGAGCTCACCAAAACGAGATGTCCCGCAACAACGACCCGCCAGGCTGTGAAGGTGGGTGAGTCAGCGTCAGCGATGGGAGCTCAGGAAGAGCGCTTGCATGGGCATTTGCCAGAGACACGACTGCCCGCTACCATCTGCCGACCGGACGTGCCCAATGCATGTCACCCGATTCGCTCGATGTAGCGCAACGTAACTGGAGAATCACATGGCCAATAACGTCGATGTCACCAATGCCAACTTCGAGCAGGAAGTCCTGAAGGCTGAGCAAACCGTACTGCTGAAGTTCTGGGCCCCCTGGTGCGGCCCGTGCAAGGTCATGGCTCCGGTGATCGACGAGGTTGCCGAAGAGCGAGTCGACAACCTCAAGGTGGTCAGCATCAACGTCGACGACGCCCCGGAGATCGCCGCCGAGCAGGGCGTGCGCGGCGTTCCTACCGTGATGCTGTTCAAGTCGGGCTCCAAGGTCGCCTCGCTGGTCGGCGCTCAGTCCAAGTCTCAGCTGGTGCAGTTCATCGACCAGAACGCCTGATCCCTGTAGGTATCACCGCTCGTCTCGCCCCGGCTCCTGCCGGGGCGATTTCGTCATGAGCGAGGGCTGACTCGCCTCGTCCCCGGGTGCGCTCACCACTTCCACCGTAGCGACACGATCGGTCATGGGCCGCTTGCCCGGCCCCAGCATGTAGGCCATCCAGCGGGTCTGGGGATGACTGTCCAGGGCGATCTTGAGCGTCATGGTCAGCACCACCGAGAGCAGCATGCCGACCACCCCCAACATCCAGCCCCACACCACCAGCGAGAGAAAGGCCACGAAGGTCGACAGACCCAAGGCACGCCCCATCAACCGCGGCTCGACCAGGTTGCCCAGCACGAAGTTGATGCCCAGGTAGGCCATGGCCAGGCCGAAGGCCTCGGCCAGGCCGCCCTCCTGAGACAGCAGCAACAGCAGAACCGGTGGGACCGCGGCTATGGCAGAACCGATATTGGGGATGTAGTTGAGAGCAAAGGCCAGCACGCCCCACAGCAGCGGGAAGTCCACACCGGCCAGCAGGCAGGCCAACCAGGCCATCACTCCCGTGAGCAGACTGACGAAGGTCTTGACCGCCAGATAGCGCTTGAGGGTTTCGCTGAACTCCTGAAAGCGGCGCAAGCTGGCTTCCGGGTCGTCAAGGGCGAAAGCCACCTTGCGGCGAAAATTGAGGGTCTCGAACATCATGAAGACCACCAACAGCGCCACCACCATGCTCTGCATCAGCAGGTTACCGAGCCCACCCAGCAGGAACGACAGCCAGCCCCCCTCATCTTCTCCTTCGACCAGGCCGGCAAGCGTATCCGGATTGATCGCCAGCCCCATGGCCGCGAGGCTGTCGAGCACGTTTAGGTAGTGTTCGTAAAGCCGCCTCTCGATGCCCGGCAGGGCTTCGATGAAAGTGCCGAAAGCGTTGACCACCAGCAGCCCCACCAGCGACAGGAAGCCGCCGATCACCAGCAGCGTGACCAGCACCGCCAGACGCGGACTCAGACCCAGCCGCTGCAGCCAGTTCACCGGCGACGTACAGATCACGGCGATGAACAGACCCAGCAGGATCGGAATGATCAGGTCGGCACCGGCGCGAATGCCGGCAACGATGATCACCAGCGCTGCCAGCGCCAGCGTGAGATTGAGCGGAAGCCCGTAGCGCACATTGTCGTCGCGGTGAAGCATGCCATCTATCCATGTGTGGCGTGTCCTGCTTATCATGACCCGTACCGGTCGGGTGCACAAACTTGCCGGCCTCGGCTCGGCCAACTACTCAACCTGCCCCCCTGATTAGTCATCATTGCCGTATGGAGGCTACTGATGTTCACGATGCGTTTACACTGTCTATTGCTGGGCAGCCTGCTGATGACAGCTCCGCTGATGACCACCGCTGCGCTAGCCGATGAGCCTCGCGGTCGGTTGGTCGCTCAGGCTGAGGCCCAACTCGATGTGGTTCCGGATCGCGCCACGCTCAGCGCCCGGTTGTGGGAGCGCACCCCGGCGGTGGCGCAACATGAGGAAGAGACCGACAGCCATGCACTGCGCGAGGCTCGGGATCGACTGGAGGAGCGAGCAGCAACCTTGATTCGCGCCTTGGAGGAGGCCGGGGTGGAACGTGACGACATCAGCGCCGGCTCGCTTGCGGTGCAACCGGAATATGTTTCTCCCCGACGCAGCGACGGTGATCAGGAGCTGCTGGTGCGCACTCGTCTCGAACGCCCTTTCCAGGTTCGGGTCGATGACCTGGAGCGACTGCCGCGACTGCTTGATGCGCTGACCGAGGCTGGCGTCAATGCCATGGATGGCATCACCTATGACCTCACCGATCGCGACGCCGCGACCGATGAAGCGCTGGTGATGGCGCTGGAAAAGGCAAGTCGCAAGGCCGAGCTGATGGCTCGCACCATGAACGTGACGCTAGGCTCGGTGGTAAATATCAGCGAGACGCGCTCTCCGATCTATGTGCCACGCATGATGGCAATGAGCGCCGACGCCCGTGAGAGCGCCGGACAGGTCGACTACAGCCCGGGGACTATCGTCATCGAGGCGGGTGTCAGCGTCAGCTGGGAGATCGAGAATTGAGGGTGGCAAGTCCGCCCAGATAGGGGCGCAGCGCCTCGGGCACGGTGATGGAGCCATCGGCGTTCTGATGGTTCTCCATCACCGCAATGAGGCAGCGTCCCACCGCCAGGCCCGAGCCGTTGAGGGTGTGCAGCAACTGCGGCTTCTTCTGCTCGGGATGACGGAAACGCGCCTGCATGCGTCGCGCCTGGAAATCCTCGCAGTTGGAGACCGAAGATATCTCGCGGTAGGTCTGCTGGCTCGGCAGCCACACTTCCAGGTCGTAGGTCTTGGCCGCACCGAAGCCCATGTCCCCGGTACACAGCGTGACGACCCGGTAAGGCAGCTCGAGCGCCTGCAGGATCGCCTCGGCGTGACCGCGCATCTCTTCGAGCGCCGCGTAGCTCGTCTCCGGTTCCACCAGTTGCACCATCTCGACCTTGTCGAACTGATGCTGGCGAATCATGCCGCGGGTGTCGCGACCATGGGAGCCCGCCTCGCTGCGAAAGCACGGCGTATGGGCGGTGAGCTTGAGCGGCAGCACCTTGTGGTCGAGGATCTCGTCGCGGGCGAAGTTGGTCAGCGGCACCTCGGCAGTGGGAATCAGATGATAGCTGCGCTCGTCATCCAGCCGGAACAGATCCTCGCCGAACTTGGGCAGCTGCCCGGTGCCGAACAGCGAGGCCTCGTTGACCATGTAGGGGACGTAGCACTCCTCGTAGCCGTGCTCGAGGGTCTGCTTGTCGAGCATGAACTGGGTCAGCGCCCGGTGCAGACGAGCGATCTGCCCGCGCATCACGGCGAAGCGTGAGCCGGTCAACTTGGCCGCCAGCTCGAAGTCCAGCTCGCCCTTGAGCCCGCCCAGGTCGACGTGATCGCGGACTTCGAAGTCGAACTCACGCGGCGTGCCCCAGCGGTGCAGCTCCACGTTGTCTTCCTCGCTCTCGCCTGCCGGCACGCTTTCGTGGGGCAGGTTGGGAATGCCGCTGACCAGGGCATCCCACTCCTCCTGAACTTCCGCCAGCTGTCGCTTGGCGGCATCGAGGCGGTCGCCGAGATCGCTCACCTCGTCGAGCAGCGGCTGGATGTCCTCGCCGGATGCCTTGGCCTTGCCGATCGCCTTGGAGCGGGTGTTGCGCTCGTTCTGCAGGGACTCGGTCTCGGTCTGCAAATCGCGACGCCGGGACTCCAGCGCCTCGAGCCGCTCGGTATCGAGGGTAAAGCCACGTTTGGCCAGTCGTTGAGCAACCGTATCGAGGTCGCTGCGCAGCAGTTTGGGATCGAGCATGGAATCCGGTCCGTAACAGTCGGTGAATCGGAAAATCGAGCCGTCCATTGTAGGCAAAAGGCCGGGAGGACGCCACGCGCCCGCCTTCCCCGTACGTCCGGATGGCCCTATCATCCTCTCCATGTCGCTTATCCATTCCCTTCGCCTAGCCGTCGCGCCTTACCCCCTGCCACTGCCGGGGTGGTCGGCGTGACCCCGCGCACCTGGCGCCTCGCCCTGCTGATGGGCTGCGGGCTGCTGGTGGCCGCCGGGCTCTGGGCGATATGGCAGTGGCAATATGCCCAGGCGGCGCGTGAGGCCGAGCGCCACGCCCAGACACGCCTGGCGCTCTATACCACCACCCTGCAAGGGGCTCTGGAGAGCTTCGCCTACCTGCCGGGACTGTTGGTTCGCCAGCCCCAGGTGCAAGCGGTGCTGCTCGACGAAGCGGGGATTTTCGATGCCCAGGTCAACGCTCACCTGGCCGAGGTGGCCGAGCGCTCCGGCGCCGAGGCGATCTTCCTGATGGATGCCGAGGGAGTGACCGTGGCGGCCAGCAACCACGCCAGCGCGGACAGCTTCCTCGGCCACCGCTACCCGTTCCGCCCCTACTTCCGCGACGCCATGGCAGCGGGCCAGGGCGAATTCTTCGCGATCGGCAGCACCACCAGCCGGCCGGGCTACTTCGTCTCCGCCGCCGTGACAGGAGGGACCGAGGGCGCCCCTTTGGGTGTGCTCGCCCTCAAGGTCTCTCTGGAGTCGCTGCAGGAGAGTTGGCGGCGCGCCGGCGAGAAGGTGTTGCTCTCCGACACCAACGGCGTAGTGATCCTCTCCAGCCGCCCGGAGTGGCGCTACCGCCGCCTCGGCGAACTCTCGCCCGATGCATTGACGGAAATCCGCGACCAGCGCCAGTTCCTCGACGAGCCGCTGCTTCCCTTGGGCGAGCGACTGGCCGACGGCTCCCTGCGTATCGGCGGCGACGACCTGGGTGAGCGCTTCCTCGATCTGAGCCTGCCCCAGGCCACTCTGGGCTGGACCATGCACTATCTGGCGCCGGTGCGCCCTCTCTACGCCAGTGCCCGCAACGCCCTGCTGGCCGCCGCCGGCGCCACTTTCGCCCTGCTGCTGCTAGGGCTCTGGCTGCGAGAACGGCAGAGGCGTCAACGCCTGCGCGACCGTGAGGCCAACATCATCCGCGAGGCCAACGAGCGCCTGGAGATCCGTGTGGCCGAGCGCACCCGGGAACTGGAAGCGACCCAGGCCGAACTGGTGCAGGCCGGCAAGCTGGCCGCCCTGGGCACCATGGCCGCCGGCATCGCCCACGAACTCAACCAGCCGCTGTCGGGCATCCGCACCTTCGCCGCCAACGGCGAGCGGCTGCTCGCCCGTGGCCGCCCGGAGGCCGCCGAATCCAACTTCCTGCGCATTCAGGCGCTGTGCGAACGCCAGGACGCGCTGATTCGCCAGCTCAAACTGTTCGCGCGTCGCGGCGACCGCCAGGAGCCGGTGGATCTGGCCGAGCGGCTCGACTTCGTGCTGGAGCTGCTCGATGAGCGTCTCACCGAGCAGGGGGTGAAGCTAGCACGCCCCGAGTCTCTGCGGTCACCACTGCGGGTAATGGGCGACCCGCTGCGCCTCGAGCAGTTGCTCACCAACCTGCTGCGCAACGCTCTCGACGCCCTGCGCGGCGTCACCGCACCGCGCCTGGAAATCAGCCTGCAGCGTGAAGGCGGGCAGGTGGTGCTCGGCGTGGCCGACAACGGACCGGGAATCGAGGAGGACGCCCTGTCGCGCCTCTTCGATCCCTTCTTCACCACCAAGGCGGTGGGCGACGGCCTGGGTCTGGGGCTGTTCATCTGCTTCGGCATCGTCCAGGACCTGGGCGGGAGCATCGCCGCCGCCAACCGACCCGAAGGCGGCGCCCTTTTCCGGGTGGCCCTGCCTGCCGCCCCCGCTGCCTCAGGAGAGCCCCATGGCGAGCGTTGACGAACTGCCGATCTGGCTGGTGGATGACGACCCCGACGTACGCGAGTCGCTCGGCCAGTGGCTCGAAGTATCGGACCTGGCGGTGCGCCCCTTCGCCGAAGCCACAGCAGCCCTGGCGGCGCTGGCCGCCGGCGACGCCTGTGGCGTGCTGGTCAGCGACGTGAAGATGCCTGGCATGGATGGCCTGGCACTGCTGGATGCAGTGCAGGGCCTCGAAGAACCGCCACCAGTCGTGCTGATCACCGGCCATGGCGATGTGCCCATGGCGGTAACTGCTATGCAGGCCGGCGCCTGGGACTTCGTCGAGAAGCCCTACTCCCCGGAGCGCCTCGAGGAGTGCGTGCGCCGCGCGCTCGAACGGCACCGTCTGGCCCTGGAGAATCGCCGCCTGCGCCACGCCCTGCGAGAGGGCGATCTGGCCGGCCGCCTGCTGGGGCGGGCGCCAGCCATGCTGCGCCTGCGCGACCAGCTTGCCAACCTGGCGCCGGTGCGTGCCAACGTGCTGGTGCACGGCGAGACCGGCAGCGGCAAGGAGGTGGCTCGCGATAT
>NZ_BAEU01000081.1:0-31039 GCF_000246875.1 Halomonas sp. KM-1 | reverse complement strand
TCTGTACAAGGCGGTGATTCCCTTCTGTGCACTGATCGTGCTGGCCTGCGTGCTGATGGCTTTCTTCCCGGTGCTGGTGACGGGGCTGCCGTCGCTCATGCTTGGTTATTGAATCGCCACCCTGCCTGACCTTGGCGCCCGCATCCCCGGATGCGGGCGCTTTTCATTGATATCGGTCAGCTGCAGGCAAATGCGACAACTGATATCATTTCCAATCGTGACCACCTCGCATTACCGCGACACCGAGCCAGCCAGTCAAGGAGTTCCGCTTGTTCCGTTCCACCGCTACCGGGCTTGCCTCGATCACTCGTCGCATGAGCCCCTGGACACTCCTGATCCTCAGCGTTGCCTTCGTCGTCGCCCTGCCGGTGATGGTGGTGCTGGCCCACATCGTCATGCCCACCGAGGGGGTCTGGCAGCATTTGGCCAGCACGGTGCTGGGGCGCTACGTGAGCAATACCCTCTACCTCACCGTCACGGTGGGCCTCGGCACCATGATCATCGGTACCGGCACCGCCTGGCTGGTAGTGATGTGCCGCTTCCCGGGGCGGCGGATCTTCGAATGGGCGCTGCTGCTGCCGCTGGCCGTGCCCACCTACGTGATCGCCTACGCCTATACCGATTTCCTGCAGTATGCCGGCCCCTTGCAGAGCTGGCTGCGCGAGGTGTTCGAGTGGGGCCGCGGCGACTACTACTTCCCTAACATTCGCTCGTTGGGCGGCGCCGCCACGCTGATCACACTGGTGCTCTACCCCTACGTCTACCTGCTGGCGCGGGCCGCCTTCCTCGAGCAGTCGGTGTGCGTACTCGACGTCGGCCGCACGCTGGGGCGCGGCCCGTGGAACCTGTTCGCCACCGTGGCCGTGCCGCTGGCGCGTCCGGCCATCGTCGGCGGCGTCTCGCTGGTGTTGATGGAAACGCTGAACGAGTTCGGCGCAGTGCAGTTCTTCGGTGTCGACACCTTCACCACCGGCATCTACCGCACCTGGTTCGGCCTCGGTGAACAGGTGGCCGCCGCCCAACTGGCCGCCTGCCTGCTGCTGTTCGTGTTCCTACTGATCCTGCTGGAGCGATGGTCGCGGGGCAAACGCCAGTATTTCCATACCACCAACCGCTATCAGCAGTTGCCGGAGTACCGGCTGCACGGCTGGCGTGCCGCAGCGGCCTTCGCCGCCTGTGCCCTGCCGGTGCTGATCGGCTTTCTCATTCCCAGCGGTCTGCTGGCACAGATGGCCATTACGTCCGGCGATGCCCTTTGGGGCACACGCTTCCTCGGCTTTGCCTGGAATAGCCTGAAGCTGGCGGTGATCGCCTCGTTGATCGCGGTAGGACTGGCGGTGATACTCAGCTACGGCGTGCGCCTACACGACAGCCCGCTGACGCGTATCGCCACGCGGATCGCCTCGATGGGCTATGCCATCCCGGGCTCGGTGATTGCCGTCGGCATCCTGATTCCCTTCGCCTGGCTCGACAAGAGCATCAACACATGGCTGCACGCCCACTACGGCATGATCGTCGGCCTGATCTTCAGCGGCACGGCATTTATCCTGGTCTACGCCTATGTGGTGCGCTTCCTGGCAGTTTCGTTCAACACCGTGGAGGCGAGCCTGGGCAAGGTGACACCGAGCATGGATGCCGCGGCACGTACCCTGGGTCAAACCCCGGCCGGCACACTCAAGCGCGTGCATACGCCGATCATGCGCGGCAGTCTGTTCGCGGCTGGCATCCTGGTGTTCGTGGACATCATGAAGGAGCTGCCGGCGACCATCATCCTGCGCCCCTTCAACTTCGATACCCTGGCGGTAAGGGCCTACAGCCTGGCCTCTGACGAGAGGCTAGCCGAGGCCTCGACCGCCTCTCTGGCGATCGTGGCCGTCGGCATCATCCCAGTGGTGCTACTGAGCATGGCCATGCGCCACTCTCGCCCCGGGTCAGGCAAGCGCTGAGGGAAAGACGAAGACCTGCGACAGGTCGAGGTGAATATCCACCCGCTGCCCTTCGGCGGGCAGAAATACCCCGGGCACCCGGGCATGCAGGTGGGCTTCACTGCCGTCCTCGCCGTGGGCACAGATATGCAGCAAGCTGCTGCGCCCCAACAACTTGGACATGACCACGTGGCTGTAGCGGTGCTCCGGGGCCGGTTCGAAGTGTTCGGTGATGCGCAGCGCCTCAGGCCTGATCATCACCTGTGCCTGACTCCCTTCCGGCAGCCAGCCGGCCTCCACCGGGCCTACCGGGGTCATCACCCGGCCGCCGTGCACCTCACCCTGCAACTCGTTCACCTCACCGAAGAAGGCCACCACGAAGGGGTCGCAGGGCGCACAGTAGAGCTCCCGCGGCGTCCCCACCTGAACGATGCGACCATCGCGCATCAGCGCAATGCGGTCGGCCATGAACATGGCCTCCTCGGGATCGTGGGTCACCAGCAGGGTGGCTGCGCCGACTTTCTTGAGTACGTGCAAGGTGTCGTCGCGGATGCGGTCGCGCAGGCGCGCATCGAGGCTGGAGAAAGGCTCGTCGAGCAGCATCAGCTGCGGTGAAGGCGCCAGGGCACGCGCCAGCGCCACGCGCTGCTGCTGCCCGCCGGAGAGCATGTGTGGATAGGAGTCGGCATAGCTCTCCATGCCCAGTTGCTCGAGCAGGGTCAGGGCACGCTCACGACGCTGGTGCGGCGGCTCACCCTTGAGCCCGAAGGTTACGTTCTCCAGCACCGTAAGATGGGGAAACAGCGCCGAGTCCTGGAAGGCCAGGCCGACGTTGCGTTTCTCCGGCGGCACATGCCTGCCCTTGGGCACTGCTATCTCGCCGCCGTTGAGCGTCACGCGCCCCTGCTGCAGCACTTCGAGGCCTGCGGCGATACGCAGCAGCGTTGTCTTGCCGCAGCCCGATGGCCCCAGCAGGCAGACGACCTCACCGGGCATCACGTCGAGGTCGACGCCTCGCACGGCGGCCAGACCGTCGAATGTATGATGGACGCCCTCCATGCTCAGCACGGCGGGCTGGCGATAGGGGGTGTGCCCTAGTGCAGTGGGCTTCGATTGGCTAGTCATAGGTGCGACTTGGTCAAGGAAGTTGTAGGACATATCGTACCCGAAATGTCCAGCGAACGCGTTTGAAATTTACTCTCATTCGTCTTCATTTCTTCGCTCCCCTTGCCTCTGGTCAGAACTGCAGCACATCGTGAACAAGCAATGGGCGAAACGGGTTGACGACGCATACGCGAAGCGTTTCAATGGAAATGAACTGAATGCAACGTATTATCGTTCAAAACCACCTGGCTTTTGAGGTCCGCATCATGTCCCAGCGTAACCGTGCCGTCGCTCCGCTTGCCGCCCTGCTGGCCGGCTCGGCCTTTGCCACCACCGTAGCAGCCGACGAGGTCAACCTCTACTCGGCTCGCCATTACGACGTCGATGAGCAGCTCTATCAGGCCTTCACCGACGAGACCGGTATCAAGGTCAATCTGCTGGAAGGCAATTCCGACGAGCTCATCGAGCGCATTCAGCGTGAGGGTATTGCCAGCCCCGCCGACGTGATGATCACCGTGGATGCTGGCCGTCTATGGCGCGCCGAGCAGGAGGGCATCTTCCAGGCTATCGAGTCCGACGTGCTCGCCGAGCGCCTGCCGGATTCCATGCGCCACCCGGAAGGCATGTGGTTCGGCTTCAGCCAGCGCGTGCGGGCAATCTTCTACAACCCGGAAAACGTCGACCCCAGCGAGATCACCTCCTACGAGGATCTGACCGACCCGCGCTGGGAGGGTGAAATCTGCATTCGCTCTTCCAACAACATCTACAACCAGTCGTTGCTGGCGGCCATGATCGACCACCATGGCGCCGAAGAGGCCGAGGCCTGGGCTCAGGGCATCGTCAACAACCTGGCGCGCCAGCCCGAGGGCGGTGACACCGACCAGATCCGCGCCGTCGCTGCCGGCGAGTGCGACCTGGCCGTGGCCAACCACTACTACTACGTTCGCCTGCTCAACTCCGACAGCGAAACCGACCGCAACGTTGCCGAAAGCGTGGGTATCCTGTTCCCCAATCAGGACGACCGCGGTATTCACGTCAACGTCGGCGGCGCGGGCGTCGTCGCCACCTCGCCGAACCGCGACAACGCCATCCGCTTCCTCGAGTTCCTGGCTTCCGACACCGCTCAGGAGTTCTTCGCCGCTGGCAACTACGAGTATCCGGTCGTTGATGGCGTGAACATGGACGAGACACTGAAGTCTTGGGGCGAGCTGAACAAGGACGACCTGAACATCAGCGTGCTGGGTGAGAACAACCCGGAAGCGGTACGGATCTTTGATCGCGTCGGCTGGCGCTAAGCCTTAGCCGGCAAGCCCGAAACGAAAACGCCACCGCAGCCGCGGTGGCGTTTTTGATTGTGTATCTCGGAAACGCTGAACAAATCGACGAGCGAGATGAAGCGGCTAGGTTCGTTCCCGACGAACCAACGCACTTCCCACATCCCTGTGGGTCGCAAGGCGCACGGAGCACAGTACCGAGCGAAGCGACAAACAGCCGTAGGCTGGCCCCGAAGGGGCGAGAAGCCGAAGGCTTAGAGTCAACCGGAGCCTATGGGGTATAGGTGAGGATTCCGACGGTCCGACGGTCCGACGGTCCGACGGTCCGACGGTCCGACGGTCCGACGCTTCGGCACCGCGCAACGCAGCGATTCGCTCGCGCAGGCATTTGTGCAGTGTTTCCCTAGTGGGCTTCGTCCCAATTGACTCCACTCTCGGCTTCGACGATCAGCGGCACGCTGAGCTCGGCGGCGGCCTGCATGCGCGCCTTCACCTCGCCGATGAACTCGTCGACCTGCCCTTCGCCGACCTCGAATACCAGTTCGTCGTGGACCTGCATGACCATGCAGGCGTCGAAGGCGCTCTCCTGCAGCCAGCCGTCGACCTCGATCATGGCGCGCTTGATGATGTCCGCCGCGGTGCCCTGCATCGGCGCGTTGATAGCGGTACGCTCGGCGGCCTGGCGTCGGGCGTGGTTCTGGGCGCGGATCTCGGGCAGATAGAGCCGCCTCCCGAACACGGTTTCGACGAAGCCGTCGTCGGCGGCCTGGGCACGGATACGCTCCATGTAGCGGGCCACGCCGGGGTAGCGGTCGAAGTAGCGGTCGATGTAAGTCTGCGCCTGGCTGCGCTCGATGTGCAGCTGCTTGGAGAGCCCCCAGGCGCTCATGCCGTAGATCAGCCCGAAGTTGATCGCCTTGGCGCTGCGGCGCTGCTCGCCCGAGACCTTCTCCAGCGCCACGCCGAATACCTCGGCGGCAGTGGCGGTGTGGATGTCGCGCCCCTCGGCAAAGGCGGTGAGCAGCCCCTGGTCTTCTGATAGATGCGCCATGATGCGCAGCTCGATCTGCGAGTAGTCGGCGGCGACGATGCGATAGCCGGGCCGGGCGATGAAGGCCTGACGGATCTTGCGCCCCTCCTCGGTGCGGATCGGAATGTTCTGCAGGTTGGGATCGGACGAGGAGAGCCGGCCGGTGGCGGCGACCGCCTGATGGTAGCTGGTGTGCAGCCGCCCGGTGCGCTTGTTGACCAGCCGCGGCAGCTTGTCGGTGTAGGTCGACTTGAGCTTGGCCAGGCCGCGATGCTCCATGATCACCTTGGGCAGCGGGTAATCAAGCGCCAGCTCCTCGAGCACGGCCTCGGCGGTGGATGGCGCGCCCTTGGGCGTCTTCTTGAGCACCGGGATCTTCTGCTCCTCGAACAGGATCTCGCCGAGCTGCTTGGGCGAGCCGAGGTTGAACTCGCGCCCGGCCAGCTCGAAGGCACGGGTTTCGAGTTCGCCGATGCGCGCTTCGAGCTCCTGGCTCTGGGCGTGCAGACGCGCGGCGTCGATCGCCACCCCGGTACGCTCGATGCGCGACAGCACCGGGATCAGCGGCCGCTCGATGGTGTCCAGCACCTCGGCCAGGCGCCCCTCGGCCTCGATGCGCGGCCGCAGCTCACAGTGCAGGCGCAGGGTCACGTCGACGTCCTCGCAGGCGTAGGGCACGGCCTGCTCCAGGTCGATCTGGTTGAAGGTGAGCTGCTTGGCGCCCTTGCCGGCGATCTCCTCGAAGCTCACCGTCTTCTGGCCCAGGTATTTCAGCGCCAGCGAATCCATGTCGTGACGAGTGGCGGTGGAATTGAGCACGTAGGATTCGAGCATGGTGTCGGTGAGCGGCCCGCGCACCCGGATGTCGTAGTTGGCCAGCACCGAAATGTCATATTTGAGGTTCTGGCCGATCTTGCCGCGGCAGGGGTCCTCCAGCAGCGGCTTGAGGGCGGCGAGCACCGCGGCCCGGTCGAGCTGCTCGGGCACGTCGAGGTAGTCGTGGGCCAGCGGCACGTAAGCCGCCTCGCCGGGCTCCAGTGCCAGCCCCACGCCGACGATCTCGGCGTCCATGTAGTTGAGGCTGTTGGTCTCGAGATCGAAGCAGAAGGCCTCGCAGGCGCCGAGCCGGCTCAGCCACTCGTCGAGTTCGGCCTGGGTCAGGATCGTGTGGTTCTTGCACGCCGTCACGCTGGCCGACGGCGCCTCCGGGTCGAGGTTGCCCGCCGCGGCGGTACCGGCGACTCCAGCGCCACGCTCGACGTCATCGACGCCCTCGTCCTTGCCCGACAGCAGCTCGGAGAGCCAGGCCTTGAACTCGAGCTCGGTGTAGAGCTGCTTGAGCGCCTCGCGGTCGGGGTGAGCGATGTCGAGATCGTCGAGGCCCACCGGTAGCTCGCAGTCGGTCTTGATGGTAGCCAGCTGGTAGGAGAGATAAGCCATCTCGCGGTGCTCTTCGAGCTTCTTGGGCAACGTCTTGGCCCCGCGAATGTCGAGGGTCTTGACCCTCTCCAGGTCGGCGTAGATGGCATCGAGCCCGCCGCCCATGCCCTGCAGCAGGCCCAGGGCGGTCTTCTCGCCCACCCCCGGTACCCCGGGGATGTTGTCGACCTTGTCGCCCATCAGCGCCAGGAAGTCGATGATCAGCGCCGGCGGCAGGCCAAACTTGGCCTCGACCCCGGCATCGTCGAGGGTCTCGTCCTTCATGGTGTTGACCAGGGTGATGTGCGAGTTCACTAACTGCGCCATGTCCTTGTCGCCGGTGGAGATCACCGCGTCGCGGCCGGCCTCGGTGGCCAGCCGCGCCAGGGTGCCGATGACGTCGTCAGCCTCGACGCCTTCGACGCACAGCAGCGGCAGGCCGAGGGCGCGCACGCAGGCGTAGAGCGGCTCCACCTGGCTGCGCAGGTCGTCGGGCATCGGCGGACGCTGGGCCTTGTACGCTTCGAACAGTTCATCGCGGAAGGTCTTGCCCTTGGCATCGAAGACCACTGCCATGGGGCTGTCCGGATAATCCTTGATCAACCGTTTGAGCATGTTGAGCACGCCCTTGACGGCGCCGGTGGGCTGACCCGTAGAGGTGGTCAGCGGCGGCAGGGCGTGGAAGGCACGGTAGAGATAGGACGAACCGTCGACGAGAACGATGGGCGTGTCGGCCATGAATCGGGCATCCGTTGAGTCTGTGCAAGAAAATGTGATTCTGATCAGCCATGATACGCATTGCGCGCCGCTTTTGCCGCCATCGTTGGGATCGCGCTGTCCAACGTCATACACTATGGTTAGCCATTCGATGGATTAGCCAGTTGATGGGTTAGCCATTCGGTGGCAACGACTGTCGCAAGCGGTCTTTCGGAGGCCAACATGAACGCTCTTCGTTTCCTGGCTGTTGCACTGCTTTCTCTCGGCCTCGGCCTGGCAGCGGCTACGCCGAGCTTGGCCCAGTCCGCCAACGTCGAACCCGACATCACCATTCGCCAGGAAGCGGATCAGACCATCCGCGAATACCGGGTGAACGGCCAGCTCTACGCCATCGAGATCCGCCCCAGCCGGGGCCCCAGCTACTTTTTGGTCGACCACGACGGCGACGGCAACTTCGAGCGCCAGGAGGGCGACCGCATCGCCGTGCCGCAGTGGGTGCTGCGTCGCTTCTAGCGGCCGAGCCGACCCTTGCACCGGGTGAATGTCGGAACCTGTCCAGCAGACGTGCATCACAGTGCCAAGACGCTACAATAGGCGGCTTGGCAACCTGGGCGAGAGACACATGGCCGTATTCACCCCGTTGAGCGACGCACAGGTCGCAGAGTTTCTCAGGCGTTTCGATGTCGGCGAGCTGGTGTCCCTGACAGGGGTCGCCGGCGGTACCGAGAACAGTACCTTCTTCGTCACCACCGACCGCCACGAGCTGGTGCTGACCCTGTTCGAGCAGGGCGAGCATGAGGAGCTGCCGTTCTTCGTCGAGCTGCTCGACTACCTGGACGAGCATCGCCTGCCGGTGCCGGGCCCGGTACACGACCGCGAAGGCATCGCCCTGCACAGCCTGGCCGGCAAGCCTTCGCTGCTGTTTCCGCGTCTGCCCGGCCGCCATCCGATGTCACCCAATCTGGCCCAGTGCCGCGCCCTGGGCGACGCGCTGGGGCGCATGCACACGGTGTCCCAGCACTTTCCCGGCCATCGTCCCAACCCACGCGACCTGAACTGGCTGACGGCCATGCACCACAGGGTGCTGGGCTACCTCTCGCCCGAGGATCAGACCCTGATGAAGGACGAGGTGGAGATCTACCAGGGCGTGTTCGGCGATGCCCCCGAACTGCCCCACGGGGCGCTGCATGGCGACCTGTTCCGCGACAATACCCTGTTCGAGGGCGACCGCCTCGGCGGTATCATCGATTTCTACAACGGCTGCACGGGCGATCTGCTGTTCGATCTGGCCATCGTCATCAACGACTGGGCCTCCGGCCCCGATGGCCGCCTGGACCGCGCCCGCCACGACGCCATCATCAGCGCCTACCAGGCTCGCCGCCCCCTCACCGCCGCCGAACGCGAGGTGTGGCCGACGATGCTGCGCATGACCGCGCTGCGCTACTGGCTGTCACGTCTGCTGGTGGTCTACGTCGACCCACCGGCCCACGACCTGACGCCCCACGACCCGGCGCAGTTCCATACCATTCTCACGGCACGCCTGAACCACGGCGCTCTGCCCCTGCCTGAAGCGAGCGATACATGAGCCTATCCATGGGAGCAGCCTCCGGTCCCGCCCAGCGCGCGCGCCGCACCTGGAACATCGACCAGTGGGGCAGCGGATACTTCGACGTCGACGACGCCGGCCATGCCCTGGTGCGCCCTCTCGGCAGCGAGGCCGAAGGCCCCGCCCTGCCGCTGGCACCGCTGGTGGACCAGCTGCGCGAGGCCGACCTGCGCCTGCCGGTGCTGGTCCGCTTCAGCGACATCCTGCACGACCGCGTCGAGCAGCTGTGTGAAGCCTTCGACCTGGCCATGCGCGAGGAGGAGTATCAAGGCGGCTACACCGCCGTCTATCCGATCAAGGTCAATCAGCAGCGTCGCGTGGTCGAGGAGATACTGGCCACCCGCGAACGCGGCCATGGCCGGGTCGGCCTCGAGGCCGGCAGCAAGCCGGAACTGCTCGCCGTGCTGGCGCTTTCCGCCGACGGCCCTTCGCTGATCGTGTGCAACGGCTACAAGGACCGCGAGTACATCCGCCTGGCATTGATGGGCGAGAAACTCGGCCATCGGGTCTACCTGGTGGTGGAGAAGTTCTCCGAGCTGCCGCTGATCCTGGAGGAGGCCGAGCGCCTCGGCGTCACCCCGCGCATCGGCCTGCGCGCGCGCCTGGCCTCGGTGGGCATGGGCAAGTGGCAGGACACCGGCGGCGAGAAATCCAAGTTCGGTCTCACCGCCGCCCAGATGCTGGCGGTGGTGGAACGCCTGCGCGAAGCCGACTCGCTCGGCAGCCTGCAGCTGGTGCACTTCCACCTGGGCTCGCAGATCGCCAACATCCGCGACATTCAGGTCGGCCTGCGCGAGTGTGCGCGCTTCTACCAGAGCCTGCTGGCGCTGGGCGCACCGATCGACACCGTCGACGTCGGCGGCGGACTGGGCATCGACTACGAAGGCACCCGTTCGCGCAGCTTCTGCTCGATCAACTACTCCATGCGCGAGTACGCGCGTAATGTGGTCAGCGCCTTCGCCCAGGCCTGCAACGAGGCGGAAATCCCCCACCCGCATCTGATCAGCGAATCGGGCCGTGCCCTTACCGCCCACCACGCGGTGCTGATCACCAACGTGATCGGCGAGGAGCGGGTCAACGATGAGGCGCCGGAGCGCCTGGCCGAGGACGACCCTCAGCTCGACGAGCTGTGGCGCGTGCACGACCTGCTCAACGGCTCGGTGGAGCCGCGCGAGCTGGTGGAGGCATGGCACGACCTGCTGCAGGCCATGAGCGAGATGCATGACCGCTTTCTCATGGGACTGGCCGACATCACCGTGCGCGCCGAGGCCGAAGGGGTCTACTTCGCTGCCTGTGCGCGCCTGCGCGAGCGGCTCGACAGCCGCAACCGCGCCCACCGTGAGATCATCGACGAACTGGCCGAGAAGCTCGCCGACAAGCTGTTCGTCAACTTCTCGCTGTTCCAGTCGGTGCCCGACGTGTGGGGGATCGATCAGATCTTCCCGGTGCTGCCGCTGACCGGACTCAACCGCGAGCCCAGCCGCCGCGGCGTGATCCAGGACATCACCTGCGACAGCGACGGCCGCATCGACGGCTATGTCGACGGCCAGGGGGTGGAAACGACCCTGCCGCTGCCGGAATGGCGCGACGACGAGGAGCGCCTGCTGGGCTTCTTCCTGGTCGGCGCCTACCAGGAGATCCTCGGCGACCTGCACAATCTGTTCGGCGATACCGATTCCGTCGACGCCGCCCTGGACGAGAACGGCGAGTGGGTGCTGAGCCACGCCCAGCAGGGCGACCGCGTCTCCGACGTGCTGGCCTACGTCAACTTCGATGCCAAGGTGCTGCGCGACCGCTTGGCCGGCCAGCTGGCCGACAGCGGACTGCCGGCAGAGGAGCAGGAGCACTTCCTCGACGACCTCTCCGCCGGCCTGCAGGGCTACACCTATCTCGAGTAACACTGGCTTGTGCAGAACTGAGCTTGAGTAGCGCTGGGCCCGAATAGAACCCTGCTCGAAATGACACGACGCCCCCGCGGCCAGGCCGCGGGGGCGTCGTCGTTCGGTACCTGCGTACCGGTCGGTGCGGGACCTTACTCGACGACCTGAGCCGTGACCTCGAGGCCCCCGGTGAGGGTCATACGCAGCTTGGCGCCGCGCGGCAGCTCGCCGACGCCCTCTGGGGTACCGGTGATGATCACGTCGCCCGGCTCGAGGGTGAAGTGACGGCTCATCTCGGCCACCAGGGTGGGCACCGGGAACAGCATGTCGGAACCCTCGCCGTGCTGGCGCAGCTCGCCGTCGATCTCCAGCTCGAAGGCCAGCGCATTCCAGTTCGGCGCACGGCTGAGCGGCAGGAAGGCGGACAGCGGACAGGCGCCGTCGAACGACTTGGAAATTTCCCAGGGGTGGCCCTTCTCCTTCAGGCGGGTCTGCACGTCGCGCAGGGTCAGATCCAGCGCCAGCCCGATGCCAACGATGGCACGCTCGGCCTCATCGGCGGTGGCATGGGACAGGGTCTCGCCGATCAGCAGCGCCAGCTCCGCCTCGTAGTGCACTTCACCACGAGAAAAAGGCGGATCGAGGGGCTCGTCGAGGCTCACCGCACTGGTGGCCGGCTTGATGAACAGCAGCGGCTCGGTGGGTATCGGGTTGTCCAGCTCCTTGGCATGATCGGCATAGTTGCGGCCAATGCATACGATCTTGCCCAGCGAATGGGGAAACTCCTGGCCATCGGTAAAACGGGGTACAAAGCGCATGGCGGGTCTTCTCCTTCTCGTTATGCGTGCCGCTTCTCAACGACAAGCCTCACAGTCTACCGCACCATGCGCTTCGTTCCACCCTGATGACGCTATCGAAACGATAAGCGTCAGTCCTGGGGAACCCACTGCTCGTCCGGCCCATGAGCCAGGAAGCTCGGCCGACGACGGCGGGCGGCAAAGGGCTCGACGCAGGCATTGTCGCGCCGGTTGTAGACGAAGAATACGTTACTGCGCGGGTCCGGCGACATGTTGGCGTTGGAGCCGTGCAGGGTGTTGCAGTCGAACAGCAGCAGGCCCCCGGCCGCACCCTTGGGCGCCTCGATGCCGTGGCGGGCGACCAGCTCGCGCAGCGCCTCGCGGCCCGGCACGCCGAACTCCTGCCGCTTCAGCGACTGACGGTGGTGATCGTCCGGGGTCTCGCCCAGGCACGGTACGAACACCTTGTGCGAGCCCGGGATCAGCATCAGCGGGCCATTGAACTCGTGGTTGTCGGTCAGCACGATCGAAGCGCTCACCGCGTGCATCGCCGGCATACCATCCTCGGCGTGCCAGGTCTCGAAGTCGGAATGCCAGCTGAAGCCCTTACCCTCGAAACCCGGCTTGTAGTTGATGCGCGACTGGTGCACGTAGGCCTCGCCGCCGAGGATCTGACGCACCCGCCCGACGAGGCGCTCGTCGTGGGCCAGGCTGGCGAAGCGCTGCGACAGGAAATGCACCGCGAACAGCGAGCGGATCTCCTGGCTGTCTGGCTCGGTGATGCTGAAGTCGCGGCCGCGGAAGTCATCGCGGCTGAGCAGGGCGTCCAGCTCCCGGCGCAGCTCATCGAGCTCCTCCCCGCTGATGAAATTGGGCTCGAAAAGAAAGCCCTTGCGTTCGAACTCGTCGAGCTGCGCCCGACTCAGCGGCCCCTCGTCGGCGCTGCCGCGCACCACGCCCTCGCGGCGCGCCATCCAGAGGGTGTCGAGCGGCTCGTTCAGCCGGGTGGGATAGGCATCCTGCACCCAATTCGCGTCGCTGCGAAGCGGGGCCGTCATGGTATCGGTGACGGCGTAATCGGTGGTCTGTTTCAGCTTACGGTTGGACGAAGTGTGCACTGTCATCCAATCACCTCCTGTGTATCCGTGATCAGGTTCAGTCCCAGCTCGTGCAACGGCGTGCAGCCGTGGTGGGAGGTCCGGGCAGGACCTTGCAGCAGTGATGTGGTGACGATGGGCTGCGCTTTCAAGCGCCGTCAGGGCAGGCTTGCCACAATGGCATCGGCCAGTCTTGCCTTGCTACATTAGCTGCGTTGGGCAGCCACGTGTCTAATGCTCGCCATGACTCCCTCCTCGTTGTTCCTTGCCAGTAACCGACAAAAAACTCCGCTGCTGGGCGGAGTTTATTCGTTCAACTTCGACGTATCGAACTCTCGGGACCAATAGGCCAGCCATTCGGCAAATTCTTCTTCGTTGTACTCATGCGTCGCCAGGCCTTCGTACATCTGCACCAAGTCCGCCTCGGGGGCAGTGAGCTCCCAGCCGTTCAACATAAGGAAATCGAATACGCAGGCTGCTGCTGTGCGCTTGTTTGCATTGAGAAAGCAATGATTCTGCACGATTCCAGCGCCTAGCACCGCTGCCAGGGTGAACATGTCATCCGTCTGCTTGTACCAGCGGTGCATACAGGGTCGCTGCTGGGCGCTTTCCAGGCCGCCTTCATCAATGATGCCAAACGGCTCGTCAGGCGTCAGTTCCAGCATGCGGCGGTTAGCGCTGATGATGTCCGCTACCGGCAGGTAGCGAATGCCGTCCGTGTGGCTGTCACCGCAGGACGACACCCCAAGTCAGACCTTGGCCAGTTCGCGGTAGGCGTTCTCGTAACGAGCGAAGGAACGTGCCCGGACCTTCTCCAGTTGGGCTTGGTGGTCACCCAGGCACGGGCGGGCCTTGGCTACGTCGCCTTCCTTGCGTACAGGAATGACGAGTCGCTCTTGCTTCTTAAGTGCCTGATTCATAATGACCTCCTAGAAAGTAGCTTCCGACAAAAACGCCCTTAGCTAGCAAATGTAGCCAAGGGACGCGACCGGAAACTTACACCTGGAGGTTACGTCATCATGTAGCGTTAATCAATGCTTTCGCTAACTATCCAAAAGACGTGGTAGTAACGCAGCCACAAAGTTATCAAAAACTGCTCTGTAAACATACCCTTGAAAAAAGTGGGGTGCATATACGCAGGAAAGCGATGCTATGCAGCAACCCACTTTGTCAGCTCAAGCAGGCGGGAGTTGCTGTTGCCCCTTCGTGGCTTCGACGCCCTGGGCTGGGTTGCCGTCTCGGTAGCCGCGGTTCTTCTATCACCTGAGCGCTCGCCGCAGTAGCGCAGTACAGATTTGGCCTCGCTGGGCGTGCCGTCGTCTGGGATACAGTGGATAAGGCATGGGAAAGCTTGCGGGTAGTAGGCTCGCTGAAGGTGCCGGTTCTTCAAAGTGGCCCTGGCCAGTAAGCCACCGCTGCGAGGGGCCCGGCTCGAGACCATTGAGCCACTGGAAGGAAAAGGTCCATCATTTGAGCCGAAACCATAACCACGCAGACAGAACTCGCCCAGCAACGTGGCATCACCGACACCAACGGCACCCGCCACGACAAACTCGAAGCGAGCGGCCACCGTTCCGATGCCATGATGGACGTCTGTGACATGAGCGTGCCCATGGCCCCTCACCCTGGCAAGGATTAGGCCAAGCCAAGTTGTTACGTATAAACGAAAAAACCGCCTCGATGGGCGGTTTCTCGTATCTGCAAATCGCTGATTTCCGATTCATCCGTTTTGGATGGTGCCGGCACCAGGAGTCGAACCCGGGACCTACTGATTACAAGTCAGTTGCTCTACCAACTGAGCTATGCCGGCTCGGGACCGACGCGTGCGAAGTGCAGAGTCGGAAAAGGGTTGGCGTGGCTGGGGTACCAGGATTCGAACCTGGGAATGCCGATACCAAAAACCGGTGCCTTACCACTTGGCGATACCCCAGCAGTTTGGTGGCCAGAGACGGAATCGAACCGCCGACACGGGGATTTTCAATCCCCTGCTCTACCGACTGAGCTATCTGGCCGCTGCCAACGGTGCGTATTAAACAAGATCAGATCGGCAGCGTCAAGCCTTTCGTTTCATGCAGATGCTGCCGTCGTTTCAAAGCCATACGCCTAGCGCTCGGGCGGCACGTAGCCTTCCGCCTGGTCGGTTTCGCGGTTGTCTAGAAAGCGCTCCATCTGCTCGTTGAGATAGGCCCGCGCCTCGGGGTCGAGCATGTTGAGGTGTTTCTCGTTGATCAGCCGGGTCTGCAACGCCTGCCACTCCTCCCAGGCCTGCTTCGACACGCTGGCCTGAATCTCCTGGCCCTTCTTGCCCGGCAGCGGCGGGAAGGGCAGTGCCTCGAGCTCCTGTTGATACTTGCGACAGAACACGGTGCGGCTCATGGCGGTCTCCTTGCTGTTGGTGGTGGCAGTGTTCAGGGCCCCGCGGGGGCGGCCAAAGCGAACGGTGCCAGCGAGGCCAGCAGTGCCTTGACCGGCGCCGCCAGGCCGATGCGCTCGGGGTTGCCTGGATCGTACCAGCATCGTGCCTCACCCACCGCATCCAGCCTGCCGATCCGCGCCGGCTGAGGGGTGATGTCGAGGCGGAAGTGACTGAAGGTGTGGCTGAAGGCGGGCCAAGCCGGGTCGATGGCGGCCCCCGGGGCGTGCACGTCGAGCCAGCCCCGCAGCGCAGCCAGGTCGTCGAACTGAGGCAGCCCCCACAGTCCACCCCACAGCCCACTGGGAGGGCGCTGTTCGAGCAGCACCCGTCCCTCGGCGTCGCGCAACACCAGCATCAGGGTGGTACGCGTCGGCAGCGCCTTTTTCGGCTTCGACTCGGGGAAGCGGCGCTCCTCGCCGCGGAAATGGGCCACACAGACATCGGCGAACGGGCAGCGCGAGCACTCAGGCGTGCCGCGCCGGCACAGGGTGGCACCGAGGTCCATCACCGCCTGGGTGTAGTCGGCCACGCGCTGCTCCGGCGTGTAGTGCTCGGCCAGCGCCCACAGCTGGCGTTCCACCACCGGCCGCCCCGGCCAGCCCTCCACGGCGTGCAGCCGAGCCAGGCTGCGCTTGACGTTGCCGTCGAGGATCACGGCGCGCTGACCGGTGCTCTGGGCGATGATCGCGCCGGCAGTGGAGCGGCCGATGCCGGGCAGCTCCGCCATAGCCTCGAGGCTCGCTACCGGCAGCTCGCCGCCGTGCTCGGCCACGACCTGGCGGGCCGCCTTGTGCAGATTGCGCCCGCGGGCGTAGTAGCCAAGCCCGGTCCACAGGTGCAGCACTTCGTCCTGGGTGGCTTCGGCCAGCGCCCCGAGGGTGGGAAAGCGCGCCATGAAGCGCTCGAAGTAAGGGATCACCGTGGTGACCTGGGTCTGCTGCAGCATGATCTCGGAGACCCACACGCGATAGGGCGTGCGCTGGCACTGCCAGGGCAGGTCATGACGGCCGGCGCGGTCGTACCACGCCAGCAGACGCTGCTGGAAGAGCGTAGGCTCAAGCACCGGTGTAGGCATTTCGCTCATGGACCAACCTCAAAGATGCCTGTCGAAAAATGCATGGTGAAAAATGCATGGCGAAAAAAAGCGCCGACTGGGAGTCGGCGCAGGGACTGGCTTTGGGTCGTCAGTTCAACAGACCACGCAAGGCGTCACGAAGTTCCCGACCGCCCTCTTCGCCGAGACGTTCTTCGAGACGCTCCAGCGGTCGCTCAAGACGACGCTCCAGTTCCTCTCTGGCGCGACCGGACACTTCGTCGCGCAGCAGCTCGGCCAGGGTGACCTGGAAGGCCTCGCGGTCGAAGCTGCACCAATCACCGCTGTCGCCCGAGAGTTCACCGCTGCAGCGCACCGGCAACGGCACGCGTTCCAGACGCGGGTTGACCGGACAGGCGGCATCGGCACCGTCAACGAAGCGTGCGGCGGCGCGCAGGTCGAAGCGCTCGCTGGTCAGATCGAGCTCGCCCGTCCCGCTCATGTCGATGCCCGGAATCGTTACCAGGATATCGTCACTCTGCACGACTCCGTCCGAGATGCGCAGGCGGGCTTCGGCGCGGTCGAAGCGCGTATCGGCACTCCAGTCCCGCGTAGTCTCGCGGCCTTCGACCATGGCGGCCAGCGAGCACAGCTCCTGTGACACGTTGACGTCGAGCACGGCCCCTTCGTCGATGCGCCCCTCCAGACGTCCGTTGAGATTGCGCTTGAGTGCCGGCCAGGTGTTGGCGCGGGTTTCGAGTTCGCCGCCGAGGGTCAGCCGGCCGCGCAGCGGTGCCGGTGAGTCGTCGTTGGACAGCGCCTCGAGCAGTGGTGCCAGACGCACCCGCGACAGCGATGGGCGCAGCTGCCACAGGATCGGCTCACGCCTGAGGTCGAGCCCGCCGCTCGCACTCAGCTCGCCGTCGTAGAACACGGAGCTGAAGCGCTCGAGACGCTGCTGGCCGTCGGCACCCGCCAGGACCAGCGACACTTCGGTGAAGTCGAGCCCGGAGAGACGCAGCTGCGCCAGGTCGAGCGCCCCGTTCAAGGTCAGCTGGGCCAGCCACTCGGCGGGAACCAGCGTTGCGGTGTCGTCGGCATGCGCCTTGCGGATCCCCAGCAGGCCGGAGCGGGAGGCACTCTGTCCCGTGGGTTCGGCAGGCGGCAGGTAGCCGTCCAGGTTGAGGCGATCGCCCTGCAGCTCGAAGTCCAGCAGCTGCCCCGAGAGGCCCGCGGCCAAGCGCCCGGTGAAGGTGCTGCCATCCAGCACCAGGGTCAGCCCCGGCAGCTCGAGGCGCTCGAGATTGCCGCGCACGGGGCTGGTCAATGCCACGTCGGAGAGCGCCTGAGGATTGGCCATGGCCGGCATCTGGTTCATACGCTCGAGCCACGGGCGCAGCGAGAAGGGCGCCAGGCTGACCTGGCCGCTGTAGCTGGGCGACTGGTCGAGGCCCGCCAGGTTGAGGTGCCCGCTCAGGCGCAGATCGTCGGGCCCGGTGAGCTGCAGGTCGCGCAGCTGCGCGGTGCTCTCCGCCAGGTCGGCATCCAGCGCCATGGTCAGCGACAGGGGCAGCGCGCGCTCGCCCAGGGTGGGGTGCCGCAGCCCGGCGTCCAGACGGCCCTCCTGGAGCTGCAGGCGCTGCTGAGACAGGTCGAGCACGAGCTGCTGGCCGCTCAGGTCTAGCTGCTGACGGTGCTCGGCGCCTGCCAGCCGGCTCAGGGTAGTCAACCGCATGCCTTCGAGCACGTAACGGCGCTCGGCGAGAGCGAGGCGCATCCGCCCTTCCAGCGAGACCTCGCTCGCCAGTGCCGGGCTACGCTCCAGCTCCCGCCAATCCAGTGCGGGATACGACCTGACCTGGAAGGAGGACTTGAGCGGGAAGGCGCGCTGGGGATTGACGTTGGTGCCGGAAACGTTGATCTCGTCGACCAGCCACTCCGAGCCGGCGGCCAGGTCGCGATAGATTGCCGCGCCGTTGCGCACCTGGACGCTGGCGATATTGAGCGCCACGACCAGATTGCTGCCCTCGAGGCTAGGCCCGGCACTAGCCGGCGCCAGCGCCGATTCGGCACCTTCGCGGCGCTCATCGAGCCGCTGCAGCAGGGTTTCCCAATTGCCGCGCCCCTCTTCATCGCGCACCAGGCGCAGTTGCATGCCTTCCAGCGTCAAGCCTTCGATGGCGATCTCGCCGCGCAGCAGCGGGGCGAAGGCGAGACTGACCTCGCCGTGGGCGAAGGCCACGAACGGCGGTTCGTCGTTGCTCTGCTCCGGCAAACGGCCTTGCGCCTGCTCCACGCTCACACCAAGGCGCGGGTAGAACGACCAGGTGAGCGGCCCATCCAGGGTCAGTTCGAGGCCGCTCTGTTCACGCACCACCTCGATCAGCCGCGGCTTGAAGTCTTCCGGGTCGAGAAAGGTGGTGACATAGACCACGGCAGCCACCACCACTACCCCGAGGACGCCGATGGCGGCCAGCAGCGTCTGTAACAATCGCTTCATGTGTTACCGCCTCCTTACAGCGGTGGGGCCAATTCGTAATAGTCGCCGGTGGCATGCAAACGATACCCCAGGCGGTTGAGCAACAGTTGGTCGGCGACGGGCAGTCGCGATGATGGCGCCCGCAGCTCGCGGCCCTCGCTACGCGCCGCATCGCTGACCAGGGCGAGGAGTCGCGTACCGACCCCGCGCCGCCGGGTGGCCTTGCGCACGCACAGCTCCGACAGCCACCACGCCTGCTCGTCGGCGATCACCGCCACGGCGCCCAGCAGCCGGTCGTTGAAGCGGGCGCAGCCGAAGAAATGGCCGGCTTCGAGATGTTCGCGAATGAAGGTGTCCACCGGCACGCTGAGCCGTTCGACCGGCGCGTCCGTATAGATTCGCTGCAGATCGAGCTGCACCTGGCGGTCCGAGCGCCAGACACTGTTGTCGACGAGGTGAAGCGTTACCGGCATGGCGGTCTCCCTGGCCGCGGCTCGGGCCGCCGCTGTGATGGGCGCATTGTAGCGGATGGGCGGGGCGATTCTCTATAATGGACGGCCCATGACGGCAAGCCCAGCGACTTGCCCGCCCGGAAGCCGACTGCAGGCACGCCGGGCCCACACCATGCGACGCGCCAGAGCGCGAGAGAGACCCGACATGTCCGAGCGAATCGCCACGGTAACCCGTGACACCAAGGAAACCCAGATCACGGTGACCGTGAACCTCGATGGCGAGGGCCGGCTGAACTGCGAGACCGGCGTTCCCTTCCTCGACCACATGCTCGATCAGGTGGCTCGCCACGGTCTGATCGACCTCGACATCAAGGCGGTGGGCGATCTGCACATCGACGATCACCATACCGTCGAGGACCTCGGCATCACCCTCGGCCAGGCCTTCGATCAGGCCATTGGCGACAAGCGCGGCATCCACCGCTACGGCCACGCCTACGTGCCGCTGGACGAGGCGCTATCGCGAGTCGTGATAGACTTCTCCGGTCGCCCCGGGCTGTTCATGGACGTCGAGTTCACCCGCGCCAGCATCGGCCGCCTCGACACCCAGCTGTTCTGGGAGTTCTTCCAGGGCTTCGTCAACCATGCCCGGGTCACGCTGCATATCGACAACCTGAAGGGCTTCAATGCTCATCACCAGGCGGAGACCATCTTCAAGGCCTTCGGCCGCGCGCTGCGCATGGCCGTTGAGCCGGACCCGCGCATGGCCGGCCAGATGCCGTCCACCAAGGGCTGCCTGTAACGCAGACGACCGAACCTGAGAGGAGCCTTCATGACCATTGCCGTCATCGATTACGGAATGGGCAATCTACATTCGGTTGCCAAGGCGCTCGAGCATGTGACCCATGAGCACGTGGTCATCACCCGCGACCCGCGGCGCATTCAGGGTGCCACCCGCCTGGTGCTGCCCGGCCAGGGAGCGATCCGCGATTGCATGGGCGAGCTCGAGCGCACCGAGCTGCGCGGTCTGGTGCAGGAGCTGCTGGCCAATCAGAGCAAGCCGCTGCTGGGGATCTGCGTCGGTCAGCAGATGCTGCTCGATCATAGCGAGGAGAGCGGCGGCATCCCCTGCCTGGGCTTTCTCTCCGGCGAGGTGAAGCGCTTCCCCCTCGACATGGTCGACGAGCGCGGTCAACGCCTCAAGGTGCCTCATATGGGCTGGAACCTGGTGCATCAGCATCACGAGCATCCGCTGTGGCAAGGCATCGACCAGGACGAGCACTTCTACTTCGTGCACAGCTACTACGTGGCAGCGGGGGACGACGCCTGCGTGCTCGGCACCACCCGTTACGGCCGCATCGATGCTCATGTGGCCATCGGTCGCGATGCCACCTTCGCCGTGCAGTTTCACCCGGAGAAGAGCTCCCGGGCCGGGCTCAAGCTGCTGGAAAATTTTGTCAACTGGGCGCCCTAAACCGCGCCTGGTCAACTGGGCACCGTGAGCCGCGCCCAGGCCGAGCCGCGATGACAACCCGGTGCGCACGCGCACCCGAGAGGACATGACATGCTGGTAATTCCCGCCATCGATCTCAAGGACGGCAAGTGCGTCCGTCTCAAGCAGGGCCGGATGGACGACGCCACCACCTACGGCGACGACCCGGTGGCCATGGCGGCGCGCTGGGTCGAGGCCGGCGCCCGCCGCCTGCACCTGGTCGATCTCAACGGCGCCTTCGAGGGCAAGCCGGTCAACGGCGAGGCGGTGACCGCCATCGCCCGGCGCTGGCCCTCGCTGCCCATTCAGATCGGCGGCGGCATCCGCAGCGCCGAGACCATCGAGCACTATCTGGCCGCCGGGGTCTCCTACGTCATCATCGGCACCAAGGCGGTCAAGGAGCCGGATTTCGTCGGCGAGATGTGCCGCGCCTTTCCCGATCACGTGATCGTCGGCCTGGACGCCCGTGACGGCTTCGTCGCCACCGACGGCTGGGCCGAGGTCTCCCAGGTCAAGGCAGTGGACCTGGCCAAGCGCTTCGCCGACGACGGCGTCTCCAGTATCGTCTACACCGACATCGCCCGAGACGGCATGATGAACGGCGTCAACGTCGAGGCCACCGCCGAGCTGGCCCGCGAAGGCGGCCTGCCGGTAATCGCTTCCGGCGGGGTGACCAATCTCGACGACCTGCGCGCGCTGGTCGCCGCAGGCGAGCCGGGCATTCTCGGCGCCATCACCGGCCGCGCCATCTACGAAGGCACCCTGGACGTCGCTGCTGGTCAACAGCTGTGCGACGAACTCACCGGTAACCGGGCGGGAGGCTGACATGAGCCTGGCCAAGCGCATCATACCCTGTCTCGACGTCGACGCCGGACGCGTGGTCAAGGGCGTCAACTTCATCGGCATCCGCGACGCCGGCGATCCGGTAGAGATCGCCCAGCGCTACAACCTGCAGGGCGCCGACGAGATCACCTTTCTCGACATCACCGCCAGCCACGAGGACCGCGACACCACGGTGGAGATGGTCGAACGCATCGCCGGCGAGGTATTCATCCCGCTGACCGTGGGCGGCGGCATCCGCACCTGTGACGACATCCGCACCATGCTCAACGCCGGTGCCGACAAGGTCTCGATCAACACCGCGGCGGTAACCAACCCCGACTTCGTGCGCGAGGCCGCCGAGCGCTTCGGCAGCCAGTGCATCGTGGTGGCCATCGACGCCAAGCGGGTCTCGGCTGAGGGCGAAACGCCGCGCTGGGAGATCTTCACCCACGGCGGTCGCCGCCCCACCGGGCTGGACGCCGTGGAGTGGGCTAAAAAGATGGTGGAATACGGCGCCGGCGAGCTGCTCTTGACCAGCATGGACCGCGACGGCACCAAGGCCGGCTTCGACCTGGGCGTGACCCGGGCCATCAGCGACGCCGTGACGGTACCGGTGATCGCCTCCGGCGGCGTCGGCAACCTCGACCACCTGGTAGACGGCGTGATCGAGGGCGGTGCCGACGCGGTACTGGCCGCCAGCATCTTCCACTTCGGCGAGTACACCATCCCCGAGGCCAAGCGCTACATGGCCGAGCGCGGTATCGAGATGCGTCTGTGAAGCGAACGAGGAGCGCGAGCGTGCGGTATTCATGGAAGAGTTACTGTCGGGCCATCAGGGCGCTTGCCCTGGCCCCGCTCTTGGCTCTGCTGGCGGCACCGACCGCGCTTGCCGCGGAGCGGCAGCCGATCTGGCCGCCGGTGTTCGAAGTGGAGCACGTGCTGCTGCAGACCAGCCTCTACACGCGCCACTTCAATCCGCAGCCGGAGCACAACAACACCCAGGAGCTGATCAGCCTCGAGCTGCACAATCCGCAGCGCTGGCTGGTGGGCGGCGCGCGCTTCCTCAACTCCTTCGATCAGGAAGCCATCTACCTCTACGCCGGCCGCGAGTTCCCCTTCTGGCAGCCGAGCGACAACGTAACCGTTCGCGCCAAGCTCACCGCCGGGCTGCTGCACGGCTATCGCGGCGAATATCAGGACAACATCCCGTTCAACCGCTACGGCACCGCCCCGGCCGCCTTGCCCAGCTTGGGGGTGCAGTGGGGACGCTTCGAGACCGACCTGATCGTGTTCGGCACCGCCGGGGCGATGATCATCGGCGGTATCCGCTTCTAGACACAGCCTTGGCTGGACGAAGCCTGGCGAAACGGGCGCCGACGCCCGCTTCGCCCTCCATCACTCCAGCGCCAGCCCGAGATTGCTCACGCCGTCGTTGCGCCCCAGTTGGCGCAGTGCCTTGAGCGAGTCCCGCTCGAGCGGGCCTTCCGCCGCCTCCAGCACCGCATCCTGAAAGTCGTTCTCGTCGGCCATGAGTGGGTGCTCACGTACCAGCTTGGCCAGCTTGCTGGCGTCCTCCTCCCCTTCGGTCAGCTCGACGAAGGCACGCACGCCGCCCTTGGAGATACGGCTGACCTCGAGCACGGCTTCGGGGGAATCGCCTCGCAGCGTATCGAACAGCGAGGATAGCGCCACGACCACCTCCACCGCACGCCGGGCACCGAAGCTGTCGTCGTCCTCCGGCGGTTCGAGCTCGGCCAGCTTCTCGGCCTGGCGCTCGAAATCGATCCGCGCCTCGCGTACGGCGAGCTGCTCCCACACCAGATCGAGCATAACGCGCAGGGCGGCCGGATTGCCGGCTCCCGTCATCTGGGCATAGAGCGAATAGTTGGGCAGCATCCGCTCGCACAGTGCCGCCATGAAGGCCTGTTGCTGACGCGGCGAGAGTGCCTGCAGTCGCTCATGGAAGCCCCCTTTTGGCTGGCTCATGGATTCTCCTCGTGATTCGAAGGTCAGAAGAAAGGATGGGGATGCGCACGGCTCACGGCCACATGACCTCGGGCGGCACGCGTCCCCGGCTATCGAAGAGCACGCCCTCGGCGACCAATCGCTCGCGCTGTTCGATAGCGCCGGGATGCTCGGCCACCCGGCGCGATGCGGTGATCACGCGAAACCACGGCAGCCCATGGTCGTCGGGCAGCTCGCGCAACGCCCGGGCGACGAGGCGCGGCGTGCCGCCCTCGGTCATGGCGGCAATACGACCGTAGGTAGTCACCCGCCCTGGCGGTATGGCGGCCATAATGGTCAGAATCTGTTCCCGCAGCGCCGGTTTCATGTACGCTCCGCTCCCTGCTTCGTGTCACCCTTCAACGGCGAGGATTCCATGCACCTGCACCTGCTTCAACACAGCCCGTACCACGGTCCGGGCCGCATCGCCGACTGGCTGTCCAGCATGGGGCACAGCCACACCGTTTTCCATCTCTACGACGGCGAGACCCCACCCAGCCTGGCCGATGGCGATGCGCTGATATTGCTCGACGGCCCGATGCATGTTCTCGACGACGCCCAGCACTCCTGGCTCAAGCGCGAGCGCAAGCTGATCGCCCGCGCACTGGACGGCAACAAGCCGTTGCTCGGCATCGGCCTGGGTGCCCGGATGATCGCCGCCGAGCTCGGCGCCACGGTGGGCCGCGGCACCTTCGCCGAGGTGGGCTGGCACGAGGTGACCCTGGCCCCCGAGAGCCCCTTCGACCTGCCGGAGCGTTTCACCGCCTTCATGTGGCATCGCGACGTCTTCGCCCTGCCCGACGAGGCGCTGCCGCTGGGCGGGAGCTCCGGCAGCCCGGTGCAAGGCTTCGCCTGGGATGCCGGACGAGCGCTGGGCCTGCTCTGCCACCTTGAGGTCACGCGCTCAGGGGTCGACGTGCTGCTCGCCAAGGGGGAAAGGCCGGAAGGCAGCGACGCCAGCCCCCATGCTCAGCCCGACGAAGCCATTCTTGCCGACGACCGGCGCTTCGATCGCCTGGCTCCGCTGCTCGACCGCCTGCTCAGCCAATGGATTCGCAGCGCCCCGGCATGAGGCGTCTCATGCCGGCTGCGGCTGCGTATCGAGCTGCCGCGCGTGCTCCTGCGACCAGGCTCTCGCCGCCGCCAGGCAGCTGTCCCAATCGCCGACATGCAGGAAGCGCTCGGCATTGCGCTTCTCCAACTGGTAGCGGTACATGGGGTCGTAGTATTCGGTGAGCAGCGGCGCCAGCCAGGCCTCGTGGGCCTGGCGGTTGCCGCGCTCATGCTCACGGAAGGCAAGCTGCTGCAGCCGCTGCAAACGCGCTAACCGGGCATGGCCCAGGCGCTTTTTCAGCCGGGCCAGCGCACTGGAGAGCTGCTTGCGCATCAGCGTCCAGCCCAGCCACTCGCCGAACTGCTGGCGGTAGATCGCCCACAGATCGTCGATGTAATCCTTGTGAATCTGCGCCAGGCGCCAATCAAGGGGCATCTCCACCCGCACCCGGGGAGCGACCTCCATCGCCCGCCAGAAGGTGAGCGGCACGTTGGCCGTGCCGATATGGCGAGATTCGTCCTCCACCACCAGCGGTCCGGGAAGCGCCAGCAGGCGCAGCCCCATGGCGTGTTCGAAGTCGATCTGACTGGGCGCCGGCAAGGGGTGGCGACCGAAGGCCGAGCCCTTGTGGCGGGCGCAGCCCTCCAAATCGAGCCCGGTGTCCAGCTGCTGCACCAGCGCGGTCTTGGCGCAGCCGGTGAGCCCGCCCACCACCAGCAGCGGCTGTGCCGCCGCGGCATCGATACGCGCGCACAGCGCCTGACGCATCGCCTTCCAGCCGCCACGGATACGTGGCCGCTCTACACCGGCCTCGGCCAGCCACAGCTGTGCGATCTGCGAGCGCAGCCCACCGCGATAGCAGTAGATGATCGCCTCGGGATGAGCCTCGACCGTGCGCTGCCAGGCCGCGATGCGCGCCTGGCGAATACCGCCGCTGACCAGCCGCTGGCCCAGCGCGATGGCGGCCTGCTGGCCACGCTGCTTGTACTCGATGCCAACCTGATGCCGCTCCTCGTCGTCCATCAGCGGCAGGTTGATCGCCCCGGGCAACCCGCCCTGGGCGAACTCCACCGGCGCCCGCACGTCGATCAGCGGCACGCCCTGGCGCAACAGAGAGAGATCAGCATCGGCCAGCGGCAGCTCCTTCACCCCAGCACCTCGATCAGGGCCTCTCCTTCGGCCTTGGCCACCTCGCCGAAGGGCACCAGCTCGATACCATGCTCACGTCCGATGCGCTCGACGTCGTCCTGCCAGGAGGGGTGCACGGAAATCAGCAGGCCGCCGGAGGTCTGCGGGTCGCACAGCCACTGCCAATGCGGCTCGTCCATCTCCTTGAGCGCCGCGCCCAGCGCCTTGCGATTGCGCAGGGTGCCGCCAGGCACCGCGCCGCGGCGACGATAGGCCTCGGCCTCGGCCAGCCGCGGCAAACGGCGGAAGTCGATGCGCGCCGCCACGCCGCTGGCCTGGCACACCTCGGTGAGATGGCCGGCCAGGCCGAACCCCGTGACGTCGGTCATGGCGTTCACCCCCTTCACCCGGGCCAGCGCCATGCCGATATGGTTGGGCTGCAGCATGGTTTCCCGGGCCAGATTCTGATGGCCCGACTCCAGCAGCCCCTGCTTCTCGGCGGTGGTGAGAAAACCCACGCCCAGCGGCTTGGTCAGGTATAACAGGTCGCCCACCTGGGCACCCTTGTTGAGCTTGAGGTGTTCGAGATCGACCAGGCCGTTGACCGCCAGGCCGAAGATAGGCTCCGGCGAGTCGATGGAGTGTCCGCCGGCCAGCGCCAGCCCGAGTTCGCGGCAGACGCCTTGGGCGCCTGCCACCACGTCACCGGCGATCTCCGGCCCCAGCTTGTCCAGCGGCCAGCCGAGGATGCCCAGCGCCATGACCGGCTTGCCGCCCATGGCATAGACGTCGCTGATGGCATTGGTGGCGGCAATACGGCCGAAGTCGAAGGGGTCGTCGACGATGGGCATGAAGAAGTCGGTGGTGGCGATCATGCCGCGGCCGTCGCCGAGGTCATAGACGGCCGCATCCTCGCGGCCCTGATTGCCTACGATCAGTCGCGAATGGGTTGCCCCCGGGCCGGCCTTGGCCAGGATGCCGTCGAGTACGTCGGGGGCTATCTTGCAGCCACAGCCAGCGCCGTGGCTGTACTGGGTGAGTCGAATCGCGCTCATCTCGTTCTCCTTGGCAGTTCACTTCTCATTCTACCGCAGCGGCGCTTGCTTGCCTCACAGCGCCTCGAGGGCATCGGTCAGCTTGTCCACGGCTACCACCTCCATCCCCTCCGGGGCGCGCTTGGGTGCATTGGCCCGCGGCACGATGGCCCGGGTGAAGCCGTGCTTGGCCGCCTCCACGATGCGCTCCTGGCCGCTGGGCACGGGGCGAATCTCGCCGGAAAGCCCCACCTCGCCGAAGGCCACCAGCTCGCGCGGCAGGGAGCGATTCTGCAGGCTCGACACCACGGCGAGCAGCACCGCCAGGTCGGCGCTGGTCTCCAGCACCTTGACCCCGCCGACCACGTTGAGGAACACGTCCTGATCGCCGGTGAACAGCCCGCCATGGCGATGCAGCACCGCCAGCAGCATGGCCAGGCGATTCTGGTCGAGGCCCACAGCGACCCGCCGCGGATTACCCAGCGCCGACTCGTCGAGCAGTGCCTGCACCTCCACCAGCAGCGGCCGGGTACCTTCCCATACCACCATCACCAGGCTGCCGGCGGCCTGCTCCTCGCTGCGGGAAAGGAAGATGGCGCTGGGGTTCTTCACCTCCTTGAGCCCGTGTTCGAGCATGGCGAACACCCCCAGCTCGTTGACCGCGCCGAAGCGGTTCTTCTGCCCGCGCAGGGTGCGGAAGCGTGAGTCGGCACCGCCTTCGAGCAGCAGCGAAGCATCGATCATGTGCTCCAGCACCTTGGGCCCGGCCAGGGTGCCGTCCTTGGTCACGTGCCCCACCAGCAGCAGTACGGTGTTGGACTGCTTGGCGAAGCGGGTGAGCACCGCGGCGGACTCCCGCACCTGGGCCACGCCGCCGGGCGCCGAGGCGATATCCTCCAGGTGCATTGTCTGGATCGAGTCGATCACCAGGATCTCGGGGCGCTCGCGCTCGGCCACCGCCAGCACCGTCTCGACGCTGGTCTCGGCCAGCATCTTCAGCCCCTGGGTGGGCAGCTGCAGGCGGTGGGCGCGCATCGCCACCTGGGAGAGCGACTCCTCGCCGGTGACGTACAGCACCCGGCGCGCCTGGGCCAGCTTACAGGCGGTCTGCAGCAGCAGGGTCGACTTGCCGGCGCCGGGGTGACCGCCCAGCAGTACCGCCGAGCCCGGCACCAGGCCGCCGCCCAGCACCCGGTCGAACTCGCCGAAGGTAGAGGAGAGCCGCGGCACCTCGGTGAGATCGACGCTGCCGAGATCGACCACCTCCTTCGACAGGCCGCCAGCATAGCCCGTGCGCCCGGCCCCGCCGGTGGCGGCCGCCCCCGGGCGGGCGGCTGCCAGGCGTACCTCGCTGAGGGTGTTCCACTCCAGGCAGCTGGAACACTGACCCTGCCACTTACGGTACTCCGCACCGCACTCGGTGCAGACGAAGGCGCTCTTCGCTTTGGCCATGTGGGCCTCTCCCCGCTTCTTCGACCCCCTGGGCCGCTGGACGTATCAGACGCGCGAAGGCGGCCCGCAGGCCGCCTTCGCTGATGCCCGCAACGCGAACTTACATGCGCTGCAGTTGCAGGGCTTCGTTGTTCTGGAAGCGACGACGCTGAGGGTCGATCAGTTCCAGGGTCTGGTCATCGACACGCAGGAAGTAATAGATCTGGCCTTCGCCATCCGGTGTCAGCTCATACACTGTGGCATCGGGGTCGACCGCGGTGCCGCTGAGCACTTCCCAGTTGCCGGCATACTCTTCATCGGGCGGATCCTGGGGGTGTTCGCGATAGCTGGCGCGCAGGTCGAAGGTTCTCTCCTCCAGTGACGCCTGTTCGCTGCCACGCAGGTTCACCGTCAGGTCGATGCCCGCGCAGTTGCGGCAGGGCAGCGTTCCTTGATATGCCACGGCATCGTCCATTGCCACATCGGCACGATCGTCAACCGCAGGGGCTGCACAACCGGCCAGGAAGGCCAGCATGGCCGAGCCAGCCAGCAGGGTCCTTACTTGCATTTGCTCACTCCTAACCTATGGGTTTGTCGCCTTGTAGGGTGTGTCATCATATGTGACAGCATAACCCTTAAGAGCGCTCGCAGACAGTCTCGGCTTTTAGACTGAAGCCACGGCTCACGCCGCTCCCGGATAAACATGCAGGAACACCAGTGCCAACACGATGGGCATCACCACCAGGCTGCCCAGGTTGCCGATCAACACCAACGAGGCGACCTTTTGCGGCTCCTGTCGGTACTGCTCGGCCACCAGATAATTGAGCACCGCTGGCGGCAGCGCCGCAAACACCCACAGCACCGCGGCCTGCAGGCCTGTCAACTCCAGCCACAGGATCATGGGCAGCGCCAGGATAAGGCCGGAGAGCGGACACAGCACTGCCCCCAGCATGCCGGTCTTCCAGTCGCGAAAGTCGATGTCGAGCATGCGTACCCCGAGTGCGAACAGCATCAGCGGAATGCACACGCCGCCCAGCATGTGCAGCGCCTCGAGCAGCCAGCCCGGCAGCGGCACCCCGCCCAGGTTCACCCCCAGCCCCGCCAGACTGGCCAGTACGATGGGCATGCGCAGCAGCCGCCACAGCGGCGTGCGCGGACTCAGCATGTAGAGGCCTACCGAGAAGTGCAGCAGCATCTCGACGATGAACACCACCACCGCGGCGGGCAGCGCCGCCTCGCCGAAGGCCAGCACCAGCAGCGGAACCCCCATGTTGCCGGAGTTGTTGAACATCATCGGCGGCAAGAAGGTCTTGGGTTCGAGCCTGAGCAGCTTGACCAACGGCCACAGCACCAGCCCCGAGCCCAGCACCACCACCGCAGCCGCCAACGCCAGGCCGGCATACTCCTCCAGCGGCGCCTGCCCGTCGGCCAGCACGGCAAACACCAGCATGGGGACGAAAATCTCCATGTTGAGCGTATTGAGGCTACGGATGTCAGGCGTGCGGAAGCGGCCATACAGCGTGCCGCAACCGGCAATCAGGAAAACCGGCAGCAGCGTGGCGATGATCTGGGCGGTCATTAGGGGTTCCAGGATCCAGACGAAAGCGCCTAGGCTAGCATGCTGTCGGCTTGCGCGGTCAGGCCGCAGCGGTCAACATTGGCCTAAAGTTCGCCCCTATGAGAAACGAGACACCATGAGCCAGTTCTGGAGCCCGGCGGTACGCGAGTTGACGCCCTACGTCCCGGGCGAGCAGCCGCGCGAGAAACTGATCAAGCTGAATACCAACGAGAACCCCTACCCACCGGCGCCCGGCGTCGAGGCGGCGCTGCGCGAATACCCCGTCGACCATCTGCGCCTCTATCCCGACCCGCAGTCTCTCGCTCTGCGTCAGGCGCTTGCTCGCGAGCATGGCGTCGCGGTGGAACAGGTGTTCGTCGGCAACGGCTCCGATGAAGTGCTGGCCCTGGCCTTTCAGGCCTTCTTCTGTCACGAGCGTCCGCTCGAGATGCCCGACATCACCTACAGCTTCTACCCGGTCTACTGCAAGCTGTACGGCATCGAGCGGCGCAGCCTGCCCCTGGACGAACAGTGGCGGGTCGATCTCGACGCCTTCACTGCCGACAGCGGCGGCGCCATCTTCGCCAACCCCAACGCTCCCACGGCCCATGGTCATCCCCGCGATGCCATTGCCGGCCTGCTCGAGCGCCTTACCGATCAGGTAGTACTGGTCGACGAAGCCTACGTCGACTTCGGTGGCGAGAGCGTGGTGCCCCTGACCGAGCGCTTCCCCAATCTCCTGGTCACCGGCACCTTCTCCAAGTCCCGTAGCCTGGCCGGCCTGCGCCTGGGCTATGCCATCGGTTCAAGCGAGCTGATCGAAGGGCTGGTACGGGTCAAGGACTCCTTCAACTCCTATCCCATCGACAGCCTGGCAAGCGCGCTTGCCATTGCCTCGCTCGAGGACCGGGAGCATTTCGATGCCTGCCGTGAGCGCGTCGTCACTACCCGCGAGCGCACCGTCAGGCGCCTTGGCGACCTGGGCTTCGAAGTGCTGCCCTCCCAGGCCAACTTCGTGCTGACGCGTCACCCCGAGCACGACGCCGCGCAACTCTTCGTCGGCCTACGCGAGCGGGGCATTCTGGTACGTCACTTCAACACCGAAGCCCTACGCGACTTCCTGCGCATCTCGATCGGCACCGATGACGAAATGGACAGCCTGATCGAAGCCTTCGAACTGCTCTGCCGCTGAGCCATCCTACGGGCGCCGCCAGGCGCCCGCTTCGCATAGTGAATCGCCAGACAAAGAAAAACCCCGAGCTCGGGGTTTTGGGGATAGCTGGTGGCCAG
>NZ_BAEU01000082.1:0-5458 GCF_000246875.1 Halomonas sp. KM-1 | reverse complement strand
GTCGCCGGCGCCTGAGGCCAACCAGGCGCTCCACCACCTGGCGCTGGTCGCGGGTAAGGCAATCGGGGTCGCCGCTGTCGGGTAGCGGCCGGGGCCGGTCGGGCTCGGACTTGGGCTCGGGCAGCCGCAGCGGCTCGCCGGGTGTCCAGTGCACGGCATCCGTCGCCTGCGCCAAGCGTTCACGCAAGCGGGCCATGTAGTGGCTGGCCGTCTGGTCGCCAGCGGCCGCTGGCAGCAGCAGTAGCAGCAGGCCGCCTGCCCGCAGGGTACCGCTGAGAGCACCGAACGCGTCCGCATCGAAACCCGCTTCACTGGCGGCATCGTAGACGATCAGGTCGTGCTCGCCGCCCAGATGGGTGCGGGCCTTGGCCGGCGGCAGCCATCCCTGCTGCCACGCCTTTTCGGGTGCCGCCGACGACACCCAGCAGGGGCGCTGCCAAGCGCGGGCCTGCCAGATGGCCAGCGCTTGCTGCCGCGCCGTGTCGGCAGGCGAGGTCGACCACACAAGGCCGCGCCATCCACGCGCAGCCATTTGGTCAGACCAATTAAATATTGCTCTCGCCTCTCGCTCGCACATCGCTCCGCCCCTCACCGCTCACTCTCCCCACACGCCTCTTTGCATTAACAATTGGTCGCACTTCCAAACACACCGAAAAGCCTAAGCACGCTAAAAATAAGCACAGAATCTAGAGGAAAAGCGCAATTTTTCCGGGAGATCACAACAAAACACCATCAGTTACCTATCGAAACATGATTCACCTTAGCAAGGTCTCACGCACGCCGATTGGTCTGACCAATTTTCCATTATTGCTTTCCCTTTGAGTTGCATGGCTAATTCAGCGCTGGAATAGGCCTTTCCCTAAAACAATACCCGTCACAACAAGTGGAGTCGCGTCTATGCAAGCCTCAACTGGCCCCAAGGTGTCCACACGCTTCAAGCTGGCCGGCACGACAGCCGCCGTGATCCTGGCCGGCGCCGCCATGACCAGCACCGCCAGCGCTCAGGAGCGCGTTCGCTGGCAGGTGCCCATCGCCTTTCCTTCACACCTGGTGGGCCTGAGTACGCCGGTCGTTCATCTGTCCGAAACGCTGGAAGCGATCTCCGGCGGCAACATCAACCTGCGCTACTACGAGCCGGGCGAGCTGATCCCGCCGTTCGAGATCCTCGATGCCGTCTCGGAAGGCCGTTACCCGGCCGGCTACACCTGGATCGGCTACGACCAGGGCAGCATCCCGGTACTGCCGCTGCTCTCCGGCCCTCCCTTCGGCATGGAGCCGCCCGCCTTCATGGCCTGGCACTACTTCGGCGATGGCAACGAGCTGCTGCAGGAAGTGTACGCGCCCTACGGGGTCAAGGCGCTGCTGTGCGGCGTGATCGGGCCGGAAGCCGCCGGCTGGTTCGCCGAGCCGCTGGAATCTCTCGATCAGATCGACGGCCTGCGCATCCGCTTTGCCGGCATCGGCGGCCGCGTCATGGAGCAGCTCGGCGCCTCGGTCACCATGCTGCCCGGTGGCGAGCTCTACCAGGCCATGGAGCGCGGCACCATCGACGCCCTGGAGTTCTCCGCTCCGGCCGTAGACCGCATCCTGGGCATGCAGGAAATCGTGCAGAACTACATCATGCCGGGCTGGCACCAGACCTACACCACCTCGCACCTGCTGGTGAACCAGGAGACCTGGGACGACCTTTCCGACCTGAGCCGCGCCCAGATCGAGATCGGCTGCCGCTCCGCCACGCTGTTCGGCTTCTCCGAGAGCGAGTGGGAGAACCCCCAGGCCCTGGCCGGCTTCGAAGCCGAGGGCGTGAACGCCCAGACCCTGTCGCCGGAGATCCTGGCCGAGCTGGAAAGCGTCACCATGGGCGTGCTGGACGAGATGGCCAGTAACGACGAGCTCTTCGCCCGCGTGCTGGAGAGCCAGCGTGAATGGATGCAGGTCCATGGCAACTGGCACGCCAAAGGCTACCTGCCGCGCTCCTACTATTCGCCCAACTCCAACTGACGGCAAGCGCCGGGCGCCGGGTGCCGGGTGCCGGTGGCATTGCCACCGGCACCCGGCCTCCCGGCTAGCGGCAACATGCAAGAGGCTGCACGATGTCTATACCGCTTCCCGACGCTCCCCCGGACGACACCCCGCTGCGCCCGGAGCTACCCACCAACCGTGTCAGCCATGTGATCGACACGGCCATTGCCGTTCTCGGCAAGCTGCTTTCCTGGCTATGGCTCGTCACGCTCGCCGTGGTGCTTACCAATGTGTTCAGTCGTTTCATCCTGGGCCGCGGCTCCATCGCCCTGGAAGAGCTCTCGTGGCACTTTTTCGGCGCGACGATGATCCTGACTCTGGCCTACGCCGTGGTCACCGACGACCACGTACGCGTGGACGTGCTGCGTGACAAGTTCTCGCTGCGCTTCCAGGCCTGGGTCGAGCTGCTGTGTATCGTGCTGCTGGTGCTGCCGGTGCTCTACTTCATGGTCGACGGGCTCACCGAGTACGCCCAGCGCTCCTTCGCCCGCGGCGAACGCTCCCAGGCGCCCAGCGGCCTACCCTACCGCTTCATCATCAAGAGCACCCTGCCGATCGGCATGGCGCTGATCGCCATCGCCTTGTCATCACGAGCGCTGCGCTGCTGTACCTATCTCTTCGGATTCCCCCGGCAGCTGCCTCTGCGGCGCCCGGTGGACCACCGCTAACGTGCCTGTGCGAGGAAGATCATGGGTCTCGAAGAAATTCTCGTCATCGGCATGTTCGCCGGCTTCATGGGGCTACTGCTGATCGGCTTCCCCGTGGCCTGGGCATTGGCCGGCATCGGTTTCCTGTTCGCCGTCATCGGCCATGTGCTGGTCGAGCACATGGGGGCCGATCTGTGGTTCTCCTGGGGCGGCACCATCGGCGTTCTCGACCGGCGTCTTTACGGCATCATTGCCAACGAGCTGATGGTGGCCCTGCCGCTTTTCATCTTCATGGGCATCATGCTCGACCGCTCCGGCATCGCCGAGCGGCTGATGAACTCCCTGGTGCGCGTTCTCGGCGGGCTGCGCGGCGGCTATGCCGTCACGGTGGTCATCGTCGGCGTGCTGCTGGCCGCCTCCACCGGCATCGTCGGCGCCTCAGTGGTGCTGCTCGGCATGCTCTCCATCGGCCCCATGCTGCAAGCGAAGTACAACAAGTCGCTGGCCGTGGGCACCGCCTGCTCGGTGGGCACCCTCGGCATCCTGGTGCCGCCCAGCATCATGCTGGTGTTGATGGCCGACCGCCTGGGCACCTCGGAAGCCTCGGTGGGCCGACTGTTCATGGGCGCACTGATTCCCGGCATCATGCTGGGGGTGATGTACATCGCCTACATCGTGATCGCCGCCTATATCAAGAAGGATCTGGCCCCGGCTCCGGAGAACCGCCAGCCCCTCAATGCCCGCGCCCTGCTCGAGGTATTGATCGCCGTACTGCCGCCCCTGGCGTTGATCGTGGCGGTACTCGGCTCGATCTTCACCGGCTTTGCCACCACCACAGAAGCTTCCGCGGTGGGCGCGCTGGGCGCCGTGCTGCTGGCCCTGTTCAATCGCCGCCTGAACTTCGACGTGGTGTCAAAGGCGCTCTATCAGACCACCCGCACCACTGCCTTCATCTTCGGCATCTTCGTCGGCGCCACCATCTTCGCCGTGGTGCTGCGCGGGCTGGGCGGCGACGACGTGATTCGCAACGCCATTACCGGGCTGCCCTTCGGCCCGGCCGGCGTGGTGCTGACCATCATGCTGGTGGTGTTCCTGCTCGGCTTCTTCCTCGACTGGGTGGAGATCACGCTGATCATCCTGCCGCTCGTCGCCCCGGTAGTGTTCAGCCTGGGCGTCGATCCGGTGTGGTTCGCCATCCTCTTCGCCATCTGCCTGCAGACGTCGTTCCTGACGCCGCCAGTGGGCTTCGCGCTGTTCTACATCAAGGGCGTCTGCCCACCGGGCATCACGACGCTCGACATCTACAAAGGGGTGGCTCCCTTCGTGGCCCTGCAGTTGCTGGGACTGTTCCTGGTGTTCTTCTACGAACCGCTGGCCACCTGGCTGCCTGCTCAGGTCTACAGCTGACGCTGATGACAGCGACGGCGCCCGACCGGGCGCCGTCTGCCGCGTTATGTGGATAGACTTTGGTCTATTCTCACCCTCTTCTCTCTCCTGCCCCACCCTGCCGGCAGGCCGAAGTTTTACCTTACAATACAGATAGATCCACCTCCCATTCTTTCTTAATTAAACGTAACCGATGCTCGGCTCAACCCTGCTCAGCACCGTAGCCAGCTATCGATTCCGGTCATGCCAGCGTGCTAGCTTGTCGATGTTCTCTGGCGGCCTGACCGATCATTCAGCAAATCACAACGACTGCGGCATGCCGCCTGGCAAGATCTTCTCTTTACTGCAGCACAATAAGACCCAGAAGGGAGCACGACATGAAGATGAAGACGAAATTCGCCATCTCCGGCCTGGCGGCCGGCATCGCTCTGGCCGCCTTCACCACCACCGCTCAGGCCCAGGAGCGCTGGACCATGACCTCCACCTGGCCGGACAGCATCGATCTGATCCAGATCGACCGCCACTGGGTGGAGCTGGTCAACAAGATCGCCGGCGACGAGCTGCAGATCGAGTTCCGCGCCGGCGGCACCCTGATGCCTGGCACCGAGGTGTTCGACGCCACCGAGACCGGCAGTATCGAAGCCGCCGGCGACTGGCCCGGCTACTGGGCCGGCCGCAACCCGGCCTTCTCACCGCTGGCCACCACCACCATGTTGTTCAACGCTGTGGACTACCTGAACTGGATTCAGCAGTGGGGCGGCTGGGACCTCTACCAGGAGATCTACGGCCAGTACGACATGGTCTACCTGCCCTACGGCATCACCAACAACGAGTCGGGCTTCATGGGCCGCACGCCCATCGAGAGCCTGGCCGATCTCGACGGCAAGCGCCTGCGCCTCTCCGGGCGTGACCAGGGCCGCGTACTCGAGCAGCTGGGCGGCTCTCAGGTGACGCTGGCCGGCGGCGAGATCTATCAGGCGGTGGAGCGTGGCGTGGTCGACGGCGCCGAGTTCTCCACCCCGGGGGTGGATTACAATGCCGGCTTCGCCGAAGTGGTCGAGTACTGGTCGGTGCCGGGCTGGCACCAGTCTGCCAGCGTATTCGGCGTGATGATCAATCGCGATGCCTGGGACGCCCTCTCCGAGGAGACCCAGGAGAAGCTGAAGATCGCCGCCGATGCCACCATGGCCTGGTCCATCGCCTGGTCCGAGCGCGGCTCCACCGAAGGTACCGAGCAGTTCATCGATGCCGGTGTGACCATCAATCAGCTCTCCGACGAGGATCTGGAGCGCATCCAGGAGATCACCAACGAGGTGATCCTGCGCGGCGCCTGCGAGCACCCGGACCACGCCAAGGTCTACCACTCCATGATCGGCTACCTGGAGCACTACGCCACCTGGCGC
>NZ_BAEU01000083.1:0-6288 GCF_000246875.1 Halomonas sp. KM-1 | reverse complement strand
GCATGGGGGCAGAAGTCGGCTGGGTGATTCCGGTCACCGAGAGCGAGATACCCAACGACATGATGGCGAGCCCGCCCGCCAGGGCCACCCAGCCGAGCAGGCGGCTGGCCCGCTGCAGACCGTTCTGCCTCGCCAGCTGCTTTTCGGCCCAGCCCCGGGCGAAGACGCTGGCCAACGCCAGCGCGGAAACGGTCAGCGCCGTGCCCAGCGCCATCACCATGACCGCCGCCACGCCCACGGCAAACTGACCCAGCAGGCTGGCGGCCCCCAGCAGCAGAACCCCGCCGCTGCAAGGACGGATGCCGATAGAGACCACCGTAGCCAGCGCCGTGCGCCAATCGGCAGCCTGCTGGGGATCGACGTGATGATGCCCGCCGCAGCAGTGAGCGTGGTCATGGTCATGTGAGTGGTCGTGGTCGTGCGCATGCCCATGTGCATGGTCGTGCGCTTGGGCAGAGCGCTCTGCTGCTGCCGGCGACGTCCGACGCAGTTGACGAATCGCTCGCCAACACAGCCAGGCCCCCAGCAGCGCCACCATCAGGAAGCTGGCCTGCTCGACCCACACCACGCTGCCCATCGCCTGCCGGGTGACCCAGCCCAAGCCATGCACCAGCACCACCACCAGGCTGATGGCTACCACCCCCTGCAGCATCGAAGCGGCAAAGGAGAGACCCAACGCCCGGCGCACCGCGCCGCCCTGGGAGAGCAGATAAGTCGTCAGCACCGCCTTGCCATGCCCCGGGCCTGCGGCATGAAAGACCCCGTAGGCGAAGCTGATGCCCAGCAGCGCCGCCCAGGCACTCGCTGATGGGGTGCCGGAAAAGTTGGTGATCGCCATGGTCAGGGCGCGGTGGAAGTCGCGCTGCCAGGCCACCAGTTGCAGGCTCAGCGACTGCAGACCGCCTTGCACGAAGAAGCTCAGTAACAGCACGGCCACGACCAATAGGCCCAGCCCGAGAAGCCAGGTACGGGTACGGGGGTGCGCTCTTGCCACTACTCGCATTTGACGACTCCGGTCTCGGCAAAGTGACGCCCCAAGCCGGGCTCCGCCTCGTCGGTGACGTCCAGCATGGCGGCCTGCATCACCAGCTCGGGATCGGGGTTGGCGGGAACGATCCGGGTGCTGCAGCCCAGCTCGCCGCTCACCAGCAAGGCGTCGTCGAGCGGCGTTTCCCCCTCTGCCTCATGTACCACCTCGAGGTAATAGGTGGGATCGAACACCTTGTACTGCAGCGTTTGGCCATTGAGCGGCTGGGTCGTCTCCAGCGGCAGCAGAAAGATGAACTCGACCCGACCGCCACGCTCCATCACGGTGTACTCGGAGACGTCACCCAGACCGAGCCGCTCCTCGCCCAGGCGAATCTCGGTGAAGTAGTCGAACGGTGCCAGGTTGCCACGGATCTCGCCGCCCAGGCGGTCGAGGCCCGCTTCCAGGCCGCCCTCGGTGCGGCTCAGCTCCTCCAGCAGCACCAGGCTGTAGAAGGGATCCATCCGCCAGGCCTGATGCAGCGCCTCCAGGCGCCCTTCGTCGTCGACCACCAGGCGTACGCGAATGTCGATCCAGCCATGGGGGTGGGCCAGCGCCAGGCCGGGCAGCAGGCCCAGCAGCAGGATTGCGAGCCAGGCACGTTTTGCCCTGATGGAAAAAAGATCATGCAAGCGATTCATGTCTCAACGTGTCTCTCATGAGAACCAATGACGTCGATCAAGGCGCCAAGCCCAGCCGGCGCTGAAGCTCGGCCAACAGAGGGTCTAGCAGATGTGGCGGCAGCGGCCTGCCGCCGCGGGTGGCGCTCAACGAAGCACGGGCTCCCTGGCCCTCCGGCACCACAGCAACGTCGACCCGATAGCCGGGCCAACGTGCCAGCGCCGCCTCTGCGCGGCCCCGTTCGGCATCGGCACGGCGAATCACGTAGCCCTCGTCGGCCAGCACGCCGAGGGCCTCTTGCAGTACCGCTTCCGGCGCTGCGGCAAACGCCAGCTCACGCGGTTCCGGGGCCGGTGTGGTCGTCGCACAGCCCGCCAGCAGCAGGGCCAACAGCGACACCAGAACAGCACGACGCATCACAGCGCCTCCCCGGCCGTCATGGCCTGGCGCAGCGAACCACAGAAGGGCGCGTCGCTACCGCTGCGGGTCTCGCGCAGTTCGCCGCGCCAGTCGATCACCTGAATGTCGCGACTGACCCGCACCCCGCCCGGGTCGGCGATCACCGATACGCGCTCGAGCTGGGTGGCGTCCTGGGCGATGCTGCCGCCGGCGCCACCGAAGCCGATCATCATGCCGGTGGAAACCCCGCGGCCAGCGCCGATACCCACGCCACCGAAGAAGCCGGTGCGCTCCCAGCTGTCGTAGCGATCGCCGTAGCCGGGTATCGTCCGAGTTCGGTCGGCGCTGACCAGCCCCACCGCCGGCTCGGTGTCGCGCACGACGAAGCCGTCCGCTTCAAGCGCGTTGAGCGCACGGCGCACCCATTCACGCGGTTCGATGCCATCGGCCTCCCAGCGGCACTCCGCGGCCGGCTGCGGCTCTGCGGTGGGCAGCATCGTCGGTGTCGTCTGGCAGCCTGCCAGCAAGGCCAATCCGGGCATCATCCACCACCACTGGCGCATGAGGTGTCTCCTTTCGTCATAGGGCGCAGTCTACGCCGCACAGCCCACCTTGCAAGGGTGCCGCTGCCGTCTTGAGAGTGCCAACGGCCGCTGGGGTTCCCGAGCATCGTCACTGCGTCAACGAGCCGCCCCCGCTTGACCGTCGCCGGCGTCATGCGCACATCATGCAGAGCGGCTATCGTGCCGATGTTGAGATATTGCTTAAGCGACGCCATATCGACACGTAGACTTGAGGAAATCCCATTACGCGACAAGGAGAACGCGCATGAGTGACACCAATGCCATCGGTCTGCACGAGAGCAGCGCCAGTCAGCTCGCCGAGAAGCTCAACGCTCTGCTGGCGAACTATCAGATCTTCTACATGAACGTTCGCGGCTATCACTGGAACGTGAAGGGGCCGCAGTTCTTCGAGCTGCACACCAAGTTCGAGGAGTTCTACACCGACTTGCTGACCAAGGTCGACGAGGTGGCCGAGCGCATCCTGACCCTGGGACACAAGCCGGTGCACGCCTACAGCGACTACGTGGCCATGTCGCAGATCCGTGAGGACAAGGACGTACACGACGGCGAAGCCTGCGTGCGCGGTGTGCTCCAGGGCTATCAGACCCTGATCGAGCTGCAGCGCGAGCTGCTGGCACTGGCCTCGGATGCCGACGACGAGGGCACCGCCGCCCAGGCCGGCGACTACATCCGTGAGCAGGAAAAAACCGTCTGGATGCTCAACGCCTACCTGGGCTGAGAACTTGCCCATAGGCAGTCCAAAGAGGTCGCAGGGTAACAAGCGGTGATCAGGAGCGACGAGCATAGTCGAACAGTGTTCACTATGCTCGCTTTTCACCGCTATAATGGGGTCAGGGAAAAGAAGGGGTGACCGTAACGTGTCGTTGGCACTTGAGGAGAACCCCCATGAAACGTCTGATCTTCACCGCTCTGGTAGCCGCCTTGTCGCTGCCTTTCTCAATGTCGGCAAGCGCCGACCATGGCCGATATGCCGCTCATGGCACCCAGATTCATCATCACCATTACTACGTGCGCGACCATCGCGGCAAACCACCGAAGCATCGGCGCCATCATCGCGCCCATCGTCACTCCCGACCCGCCCATCGCGTCGTGGAGCACCACTATTACGCTCCTCCTAGATACGACCATCACTACCGAGGCCACACCGATGTCCCGCTGGTCACCGTAGGGGGCTATCCCGTGGTTCGCATCCAGGTCAACCACTGACGCTTGGACTTACAGGCCACTACATCGAGTCACGGTCCGATACCCCACTTCCCTTGCCTTCGGCTCTTGCCGTTTTATGGTGAGTAAGGGGCAGTGATGCCCTATGCGTCGCACAACCCTATGCGTCGCACAAGGAGCAAGGAGGTAGCGAATGAGCGAGAAGCTGAAAGGCAAGACCGTCGCCATCCTGGCCACCGACGGCTTCGAGGAGTCGGAGCTCACCGAGCCCAAGGCCGCGCTCGAGCGCGAAGGGGCCACGGTGCACGTCATCGCGCCGGACAAGGACAGTATCCGTGCCTGGGCCGGCACCGACTGGGGGCCTTCCTATGACGTCGATCGCAAGCTCGACCAAGTCGATGCCGGCGACTACGACGCCCTGGAGCTTCCCGGCGGCCTGTTCAACCCCGACACCCTGCGTCAGAACGAGCAGGCGCTGGCCTTCACCCGGCGCTTCTTCGAGCAGCACAAACCGGTGGGCGCCATCTGCCACGGCCCCTGGGTATTGATCAACGCCGGCGTGGCCAAGGGCCGCCGCATGACCTCCTACCCTTCGGTGGAGATGGACCTGCGTAACGCAGGCGCCGAATGGGTGGACCAGGAGGTGGTAGTGGATAGCGGCCTGGTGACCAGCCGCAAGCCCGACGACCTCGACGCCTTCTGCAGCAAGCTGGTCGAGGAGATCGCCGAGGGCAAGCACAGCCGCCAGCACGCCTGAGGCACTGCCCGGCGCCGCCCATCGGGCGCGGCGCCGGGTCGTTTCAAGCCCAGCAGCCTCAAGCGCTGTCCGCGGCCAGATCCTCGATCAACGCCCGCAGCAGGTTCCAGAACTCCACCACGGAGTCCAGCTCCACCCGCTCGTCGGGCGAGTGGGCGCCGCGAATCGAGGGGCCGAAGGAGATCATCTCGAGGCCGGGATACTTGCCGGCCAGGATGCCGCACTCGAGCCCGGCATGAATCACCTTGACCGCCGGCTCGCGTCCCACCAGCTGCCGATGCAGACGCTCGAAGCGCGCCAGCAGGGCGCTGTCGGGGGCAGGCGTCCAGCCGGGGTAGGCGTTTTCCACCCGGGTGCGCGCCCCGATCAGATCGAACAGACCGCGGAAACGATCGGCCAGATCCGCCACCGCGCTGTCGCGCAGCGACCGCACCAGGGCGCAGAGATGGAAGCGCCCTTCGTCGAGGTTCACCACGCCCAGATTGTTCGAGGTTTCCACCACGCCGGGCACCGCGCTGCTCATGCGTTCCACGCCGTAGGGTGCGGCGTTGAGTGCCGCCAGCAGCATGCTGCTGGCATGGGCGTTGAGCGCCTGAGCGGGCCGTTGCGCCACTCGCGCCACGGTCACGGCCAGCCCTTCGTCGACACCGGCCAGCTCGGCACGCAGCTGCTGTTCGAGCGCCTTCACCCGGTTTTCGGCGGCGGAGACCTCATCGGCCGGCAGCACGACGGTGGCGAAGGCTTCCCGCGGGATGGCATTGCGCAGCGTACCGCCACGATAGCTGACCAGGCGGATGTCGTAGGCTTCCAGCGCCCTGAGCACGCGCACCAGCAGGCGGTTGGCATTGCCGCGCCCGCGATGGATGTCGATGCCGGAGTGGCCGCCCACCAGCCCGGTCAGGGCGAGTTCGAGGGCCACCTCGTCGGCTCCCGAATCGGCGGTGGGCAGTTGCGCCTCCACCACGATGTCGGCACCGCCGGCGCAGCCGATGAAGACCTCGCCGCGGTCCTCGGAATCGAGATTGAGCAGCACGCTGCCCTGCAGCCAGTGCTCCGCCAGCTGCAAGGCGCCGCCCATGGAGCTCTCTTCCTCAAGGGTGAACAGTGCCTCCAGCGGGCCGTGCACCAGGGTGTCGTCCTCCAGGATCGCCAGCGCCGCCGCCACCCCGAGGCCATTGTCGGCACCCAGCGTGGTATGACGGGCGCGCAGCCAGCCGTCGTCCACGTAGGTGTCGATCGGGTCGCGGGTGAAGTCGTGGGGATGATCGGCGTTGGCCTGGGCCACCATGTCGAGATGGCCCTGCAGGATGATGCCCGGCGCCTCTTCATGGCCCGGCGTAGCGGGCTTGCTCAAGCGCAGGTTGCCGTAGTCGTCGCGGTCGTGGGCGAGCCCATGCTGCTCTGCCCAGCGCTCGAGGATCGCCACCAGTTCGGCCTCGTGCCCTGACGGACGAGGCGTATTGCACAGCGTGCGGAAATGGCGCCACAGCGGTTGTGGCGAGAGTTGCTCGAGATGTTCGTTCATGTTCGATCTGCATGAGGGTAACCGGCCTACCTTACCGGGCCGACAACGCCGGGAAAAGCCCGCTCAACGACCGGGCGATTCGCCGGCCAGCAGCGTGGCCACGATATCGCGCATCCGCGCCATGACCTGTCGTCGTCCGTCGGCCCCGGCCCGGGCGGCCAGCCAGGCAATGTCGCGCCCTTGGAAGGCCCAGGCGGCGAGCTCGCGATAT
>NZ_BAEU01000084.1:0-40430 GCF_000246875.1 Halomonas sp. KM-1 | reverse complement strand
GTAAACCGCCGAGGCGCGGCCGATGCGACCGGGCGCCCACAGCTTGGCGAGTACCGGCATCGCCGTTTGCATGAAGGCGATCCCCACCCCCATCAGCACGGTGGCCAGCATGAAGGCGGTAAAGCCCTCGGGCAGGCTGCGCAGCGCACTGCCCAGCGCCATGACGGCGAGCCCCAGCAGCATGCTGGGCAGCGTACCGACCCGCGCCAGCAGCCAGCCGGCCAGCAGGGCGCCGAAGGCCAGGGTGACCAGCGGCAGGCTGGTGGCGATCGCCACCTCGCTGCTGGTAAAGCCCAGCACCGCCTTGAGCTGGGGGATCAGCGGCGGCACCACCAGTACCGTAAGGCGCAGATAGAGCCCCAGGCACCACAGCAGGCCGTAGGCCAGCAGGGCCTGACGCAGCTCGCTCGGCGGCGGGGTGGTGGTGTCCTGAGTCATGCCCTGCTCTCCTGATCCCTTCTGCTACGTCCATAAAGCCGAAACCGGCCAAAGGCCGGTTCGGATCATGCCATGCGGCACAGTTTATTAGCACTCTAACGAAAGTCTAGGGCTGCTCTCTACGCCGAAAGGTGGCCGATACCCAAAGGAATATCAGGCATGGTGAGGTGGCTTGATCAGGCTCTCGGCAGGGATACCGAACATGTCGTGTAGTTTCCAGACCATGGCGAGGGTCAGGTTCCGCTTGCCATTCAGGATCTCATAGACGCGATTACGACGACCAAGAGCGGGCTCGAGATCCTTGGGCGTGAGCCCCTGCTGTTCCATGCGAAACTTGATGGCCTCAATGGGATCCGGCAGGTCCACGGGGAAGTGCTTGGCTTCAAAGGCCTCGATCAGCGTCAGGAGGATCTCGAAGCGGTCGCCCTCCTCGGTGCCGGGCTCCGGCTCATTATCGAAATAGCCAGAAACTTCCCGCAGGGCGGCCTGATAATCGTCCTCGGTACGAATGGGGCGAATATCCATGGGTTACTCCATCTCTACGGTTTCGGCATCGACCTTGTCATACTCCGCGTGCGTGCCGATGAACTTGATGTAGACCGCGCCAAATCGGTAGGCAACGGCGACGATCAGTCGATAGTCGTTACCCTTGATGTTGAACACCACACGCTTGTTGCCCACAGGACTGGCGCTGCGGTATTTGGCCTTGATGTCATGCGCATCTTTCCATTCGGCATGCTTCACCTCATCGACCCAGGCTTCCAATGACGCCTTGGCATCGGGGTGTTGCCGCCAAAAGTCACGCAGATACTTGATGGCGATGATCCTCATAGCGCCAATGATGTCCCAATATGGGACCATGCGCAAGGCGAGAGGTTCCCAGGCTTCTCCGCCGTATCACCAGACCACTGTGATACGGCGAATCAGCCCAGCTCCTCACCCCAGCCCAGCTCTTTCGCCAACGCAAACGCATGGTTGGCTGCCGGTACGCCGGCGTAGATCGCCACGTGCATCAGTACCTGGCGCAGCTCCGCTTCGGAGAGGCCGATGCGCTTGGCGGTCTTGAGGTGCAGTACCAGCTCCTCGCGGCCCAGGGCGGCGAGGATGCCGGTGGTGATCAGGCTGCGTTCGCGGCGGGTGAGGTCGTCGTTGCTCCACAGCTCGCCCCAGGCCAGCCGGGTGATCATCTGCTGGAAGGGGGCGTCGAGGCTGTTGGCGTTCCGGCTGGCGCGGGCGACGTGCTCCTCGCCGAGCACCTGCTTGCGGGTCTCGAGCCCTTCGGCATAGCTCACGCCGCGCTCGCCGACGTCCTCACGCTCGCTGGCCAGCCACAGCAGCAGACGCTTGGCCATGGCAGCGGGGGCTTCCACCGAGGGCACGTGGGCAATACCTTCGAGGATCTCCAGCGGCGCGCCACCGCACTCGGCGGCCAGGGCCTGCAAGGTCTCCGGCGGAGTGGCCACGTCGTCGCTGCCGCCGAGCAGGTGCACGCCGATGTCCGGATGCTCGGCGAGCGGGCCTTTCAGCTTGCCGCGGAAGTCGGTGCGGCCAAGCATTTCGCACAGGCGGGCGTAGGATTCATCATCGCCGCGGCCCATCTGGGTGCACCAGCCGGCCTGGAGTGCCGGTTCGGCCTCGAAGCAGGCCGGCGCGAACCAGCGCGGCACGATATCGCCGGCCATGGCCGCGAGCCCTTCGCTGCGCACGCGCCCGGCGCGGGTGCTCCACAGCTCCTGGTTGCCGATCACCGCGCCGGTGTTGGTCAGGGTGACGGAGTAGAGCCGCTCGGCATGCTCACTGATCAGCTGCTGACCGACCACGCCGCCGATGGAAGTGCCGACGAAGTGGAAGCGCGAGGCACCGGCATGTTCGACCAGCGCCAGCGCCTCCCGGGCCAACGCCGCCGGGGTGATCTCGCCGCCTTCGGCCGGCCAGGCCTGGCTGGCACCGTGGCCGGGCAGGTCCCAGGTCAGCACGCGGTAGCGCGGCAGCAGCGCCGGCAACAGGTCGTCCCATACCGCCTGGCTCATGCCCAGCGGATGCGCCAGCACCACCAGCGGCAGCGCCTCGGGGCCGAGCAGGCGATAGGCGACGCTGCGGCCGTCGACGTTCAGAAATGCCATGTTCCTTCTCCCTGCAGTGCAACGGGAAAAGCCGGCGGTTCATCACCACCGGCCTCGGTTCCAATCTCAGTCTCGCTTAGACCCTTTCGATCAGGGTAGCGATACCCTGCCCCACGCCCACGCACATGGTGCACAGCGCGTAGCGCTTGCCGGTGCGCTGCAGCTCGTGGGCGGCGGTGAGCAGCAGGCGCGCGCCGGACATGCCCAGCGGGTGGCCGAGTGCAATGGCGCCGCCGTTGGGGTTGACCCGCGGGTCGTCGTCGGCGAGCCCCAGGTCCCGCGTGCAGGCCAGGGCCTGGGCGGCGAAGGCCTCGTTGAACTCGAAGATGTCGATCTCGTCCATGGTCACGCCGGTGCGCTCGAGCAGCTTGCGTACCGCCGGCACCGGGCCGTAGCCCATGATGCGCGGTTCGACGCCGGCCGTGGCCATGCCGATGATCCGGGCCATGGGCTTGAGGCCATGTTGCTCTACCGCGGCCTGGCTTGCCACCAGCATGGCGGCGGCGCCGTCATTGACACCGGAGGCGTTGCCTGCAGTGATGCTGCCGCCTTCGCGGAACGGTGTCGGCAGCCCGGCCAGCTTCTCCAGGGTGGTCTCACGCGGGTGCTCGTCGGTGTCGAACACCAGCGGCTCCTGCTTGCGCCGGGGGATCTCGATGGGCGTGATCTCGATGGCGAAGCGGCCAGCCTTCTGCGCGGCGGCGGCCTTCTGCTGGGAGCGCAGGGCGAAGGCGTCCTGGTCCTCGCGGGAGATGTTGAACTGCTCGGCCACGTTCTCGGCGGTCTCCGGCATGGAGTCGATGCCGTAGGCCTTCTTCATCAGCGGATTGACGAAGCGCCAGCCGATGGTGGTGTCCTCGATCTTCTGACCGCGGGAGAAGGCACTGTCGGCCTTGCCCAGCACGTAGGGCGCGCGGGACATGGACTCCACGCCGCCGGCCAGGGCCAGCTCCATCTCGCCGGCCTTGACGGCACGGAAGGCGGTACCCACCGCGTCCATGCCGGAGCCGCACAGGCGGTTCATGGTGGTGCCGGGCACCGAGGTGGGCAGGCCCGCCAGCAGGGCGGACATGCGCGCCACGTTGCGGTTGTCTTCACCGGCCTGGTTGGCGCAGCCCATGAAGACCTCTTCGATGGCGGCCGGGTCGAGATCCGGTGCCTCGGCCAGCACCGCCTTGAAGATGGTGGCGGCGAAGTCGTCGGGGCGCACGCTGGCCAGGGTGCCGCCGAAGCGGCCGATGGCGCTGCGCCGCGGATGGCAAAGGAATACGTCGGTCATCGTTCTCTCCTGTCCGGCCTACTGGCCACTATGGGCGCGGGCGGTACGATCCTTGAGCTCACGCAGGACGTCGAGCTCGCGGGCCGAAGGCTCCGGCGTGCTCTCCAGCGTCTCGGCGAAGCGGATCTCCCAGCCGGTGGCTTCGATCACATCCTCGCGGCTCACGCCCGGGTGCAGCGAGACCACCACCAGCTCCTTGGTGTCGGGGTCGGGCTTCATCACGCACAGGTCGGTGATGACCCGGGTCGGTCCCTTGCCGATGTTGGGCACGCCGTCGCGACCCTTGCCGTCGCGGCCGAAGCCCAGGGTGGTGACGAAATCGACCCGGTCGACGAAGGCGCGCTTGGAGTGCTTCAGGGTGATGAACACCTCGCCGGCGTTGGTGGCGATCTCCGGCGCACCGCCGCCGCCCGGCAGGCGTACCTTAGGCTCGCGGTAGTCGCCGATCAGGGTGGTATTGAGGTTGCAGTAGCGGTCGATCTGGGCGGTACCGAGGAAGCCCACGTCGATCTTGCCGCCCTGCAGCCAGTAGCGAAACATCTCCGGCACCGCAACGGTGGTGAGCGCCGTCTCGGCCAGCTCGCCGTCGCCGATGGAGAGCGGCAGCACGTCGGGCTTGGTCTGCAGGGTGCCGGATTCGTAGATCAGCACCACGTCGGGGGCGTGAGTCAGGCGCGCCAGGTTGGCCGCCTCGGAGGGCAGGCCGATGCCGACGAAGCAGGTCATGCCGTTCTCCAGCGCGCGAGCCGCGGTGACGGTCATCATCTCTGACGAGGTGTAGGCCAGGCCCTTATCGACGGTACTCATCAGGCGTTCCCCCCTGCATTCATGACGTTCTCTTCGATCCACCGGGTGAAGGTGTCGCGGTCGCGGGCGATGCCGTCCCACTCCTTGTAGAAGGCGTTGTTGCGCGGGTAGTAGCCGTGGGCATAGGAGGGCAGCGAGCCCTTCTCGGCCACGGCGATGGCGCTGATGGCCCAGCCCGGAATGATGCAGGCGTTGGGGTGATAGTCGGCCTCGGTGCGCAGGTCGTCGACGATCTCCTCCACGGTAACGATGCTCTGCTTCGCCGCCAGCACCGCTTCTTTCTGCACGCCGACGATGCCTTCCACCAGCACGTTGCCGGCGCGGTCGGCCTTCTGCGCGTGCACGATGGAGACGTCAGGGCGCACCGCCGGCACTGCGGCCAGACGCTCGCCGGTGAAGGGGCATTCGATGAACTTGATCTGGTCGTTGACGCTGGGCAGCTCGCTGCCCACGTAGCCGCGCAGCACGGCCAGCGGCAGCCCGGCGGCCCCCGCTTCGAAGGCACAGGCCATGGCGGCGTGGCTGTGTTCGAGGATCTCGACCTTGTGCGGCCAGCCTTTCTCCACCGCATCGCGCAGGCGGTGCAGCGAGCCCACGCCGGGGTTGCCGCCCCAGGAGAAGATCACTTTCTTGGCGCAGCCGGCGCCGATCATCTGGTCGTAGACCAGATCCGGCGTCATGCGGATCAGGGTCAGGTCACGCTTCTTCTGGCGGATGATTTCGTGACCGGCAGCGAAAGGAATCAGGTGGGTGAAGCCCTCCATGGCCACGGTGGCGCCGTCTTCGACGTAGCGTGCCACCGCGTCACGGAGGCTCAGGAATTCGGCCATGGTGTTCTCCTGGGCGCTCTCGTTAAAAGTTCGAATAGCGAACTTTGTTTTGTGATACGAACAAATTACTCCCAAGTCTCGCGGTCGTCAAACTCGCCAGGAATGAAAAAAACGAGGGGAGGCCAGGCCTCCCCTCGTCGGGTGCAATGAAACCGATGGGTTTTCAGGTCGTTATTCGCGCTGGAGCCAGGCAGCGGCACGGCGCACCTGAGCGCGACTGCTACCAAGGTATAAGGCGGGATCGGTGGCCTGATGCAGCGCTTGCGCCTCCACCTGCCCCTGCAGCTCAGGATGAGCCAGCAGCGCATCGGCATAGGCCACGCCCTGCAGGCGGGCCGATTCAGCGGCCTCGGCGCTGATGCGCTTGGCCGCCTCCTGACCCAGTGTGGGCGCCAGCAGGCGCGACACCGGCTCGGCCATGATGCCGCCACCGGTCGCCGCCAGGTTGCGGCGCATGGCCTCGGGGTGCACCTCGAGCCCCTCGAGCAGTACGGCGGCCTGCTCCAGCGCCCCCTCCACCAGCAGCGCGCTATCGAGCAGTGGTGTCCACTCGGAGTGCCACTCGCCCAGGCCGCGTTCCAGCGGTTGGGCCTGGGCATTGAGGATCACCGAGACATGGCCGTGAACCTGCCGCGCCGCGCCGCGGATCAGTGCACAGCGCACCGGGTTGCGCTTGTGCGGCATGGAAGAGGACTCGCCCATGCCCTCGCCGCCAGGCTCGCTCACTTCCCCCACTTCGGTCTGGGTCAGCAGCGCGACGTCGAGCGCCAGCTTCTCGGTGGCGCCGGCCACGGCGTCCAGCGCGGTAGCCAGCGCATGGATCGGCTGGCGGTCGGTATGCCAGGGGAGCACCGGTGCGCTTAGCCCAAGGCGCTGCGCCAGGGCATCCATCAGCTCCAGGCCCAGCCCATCCGAATCGGTTCCATTTGATCCAGGCCCGTCCAAACCAGAATGAACGGCCACCGCCCCGCCGAACTGCACCGGCAGCTCGAGGGTGGCAAGACGACGGCGCGCCTGCTCCAGGCCGATGCCCCAGTGCGCCACCTTGACGCCGAAGGTAAGCGGCAGCGCCTGCTGCATCAGGGTGCGCCCCACCATCACCGTGGTTTCGTGAGCCTGCATCAACGACAGCGCAGCGCTACGGCAGCGCCGCAGCAGCGCGTCCAACGCCGCCAGGCGCGGCTTGAGCATCAGCATCAGCGCCGAGTCGATCACGTCCTGGCTGGTGGCGCCGAGGTGGAAATGGCGCCGCAGCTCGGCGGGCAGCGCTGCGCGCGCCTGCTTGACGAAGGGGATCGCCGCGTTGCCGCCACTGGCCACGCCGGCGCCAATGGCCGTGGTATCGAAGGCGTGCCCTTCGAGTGCCTTACGCATCTGCGCCGCCGTGCCTTCGGGCAGAAGGTCACGCGCCTCCTGCACCACGGCCAGGGCCAGCTCGAAGGCCAGCATGCCGGCCACCATGGCCTCGGCGTTGCATTCGCCCAGCGCAACTTGGCTCATGAAGGGATGCTGAAGCAGGGCGTCGGACATATCATGTCTCCGGTAACATGTTTCCGGTAATAAGGGCGCGGACTCACGGCTTGGTCTTGCCAATCGCTCAGCCTATAGTCGAACAAGTGTTCGTGATTCGAATACTATGCTAGATTGGGTGCAACCCGGGAGCAACTCACGATAACGGAACGATGATGACGACAGAGGAAGAGGTTCTCAGCCCAGACGACCGCGACTTCGTGACCGCCCTGGCCAGCGGACTCGAGGTAGTTCTGGCCTTCGACGAGGCGCACCCGCGCATGACCCTGAGCGAAGTGGCGGCGCGTACCGACATGAACCGCGCCCGCGCCCGCCGCTTCCTGCTCACCCTGCACGCGCTGGGCTACGTGAGGAAGCAGGGCCGTTACTTCGAGCTGGCCCCACGGGTGCTGCAGCTCGGCTACGCCTTTCTCTCCGCCAACAACTATCGTAGCGTGATCCAGCAGGTGCTGGAGGACATCACCGCAGAGAGCGGCGAATCCTCGTCACTGGGCGTGCTCGACGGCGACGCCGTTACCTACGTGGCACGCTCCTCGGCCCCCCATCGGCTGATGGCCATCACCCTCTCGGTAGGCACCCGGCTGCCCGCGGCTCACACTTCCATGGGTCGGGCGCTGCTGGCTCAGCTGCCCGACGCCGAACTGGATGCCTTCCTGGAGCGGGTCACGCTGGAGCGCTACACCGACAAGACCGTGACCGACAAGGCGCTGCTGAAGAAGTGCATTCTCAAGGTGCGCCAGCAGGGCTACGCCATTGCCGACCAGGAGCTCGACTCGGGGCTGCGCTCGCTGGCGGTGCCAGCCTTCGACGCCAACGGCAAGCTGCTCGGCGCGATCAACATCAGCACCAACGCCGCCCGGGTCGATCTCGACACCCTGATGCGGGAATACTTGCCGCTGCTGCAGAGAAAGGCGCGGGAGATTCGCGAAACCGTCAGCTGAATGGCTGCGGATGACGTTTCTTGAACATCGTTCTAGAATAATATTTTTGCCAAGCGAGACCTTCCCATGGCGGGCAGCCTGATCGAACGCACCCTGGGCGTGCTGGAAGCCCTTTCCGAAGATGCCAACGGTTTGCCACTGCTGGTCATCGCCGAGCGGCTGGCTATTCCCAAGAGCGCCGCTCACCGTATCTGTCATGAGCTGATTCGCCTCGGCCATGTGCGCCAGGACGCCGCCAGCCAGCGCTATCAGTTGACTACCCGCTTGGTGGCCATGAGTTTTCGCTACCTCTCGAGCACCGGTGCCAGCGACATCGTACAACCCATTCTCGACCGCCTGGCAGAGCAGAGCGGCGAACTGGTACGGCTCTCGGTGATCGAGGGCAACCGGCTGACCTGGATCGCCAAGGCTCAGGGGGCCCGCAGCGGCTTGCGCTACGATCCTGACATGGGCAAGGAGGCGCCGCTGTTCTGCACCGCCAGCGGTCACGCCTGGCTGGCAGCCCTGAGCGATGAGCAGGCCCTCGCGCTGGTGGATACCCAGGGTATGGAGACCGACCACCCACTGGGGCCCAATGCGCCTCGCACCAAGCAGGCGCTGCTCGACCACCTGCGTGAGACCCGTGAGCGCGGCTACAGCTGGACCCACGACAGCATGGGCCCCGGCACCGCGGCCATGGCGGCCCTGGTGCGTCATCCCCTGGACGGGCATCCGCAGGGCGTGCTCAGCATTGCCGGCCCCAGCGTGCGGCTCGACGCCGAGCGGGTCAAGGAGTTGGGGCAGGCGCTGGTTACCGCCGCCCAGGAGCTTTCCCAGGCCACGCCAACTTCACAACTCTTCACCTGACGCACTTCAGCTATAGAGCTCGTGGGAGCCGGGGATAACCTGGGGTTCGCTCATGCTCGCCGCCGGCAAGGAGGCCCCATGCTGGAAATACTCGCCATCACCACGCCGATCTTCCTGCTGATCGGTGCCGGCTACCTGGCCATGGGCACGCGGCTGGTGAACCGGGAGCAAATGCAGGGAGTGGCCACCTTCGTGCTCTACTTTGCCCTGCCGGCGCTGGTGATCCGCGCCGTGACCCAGAACCCCCTCGACGAGGTTCTGCAGCCTCACTATCTGCTGGCCTATGGCCTCGGTTCGCTGGCGGTGTTCGCCTTCGCCCTGCTGTTGACCCTCGGCCTGCAGCGCAAGCCGCTCAGCGAAGGGGCCATTCATGCCCTGGGCATGTCCGCCTCCAACAGCGGCTTCATCGGTTTCCCGGTGGCGGCCATGGTACTGGGCGCCTCTCCGGCGGCGGTTTTTCTGGCGCTGAACATGCTGATCGAAAACCTGCTGATCATCCCGATGGCGCTGATTCTCGCCGAGGTGGGTCGCCAGCGCGGCGCCGGCATCGCCACGGTAGCGCGCAAGACGCTCTTCCGCCTGATACGCAACCCCATTCTGGTAGGGCTGGCACTGGGCCTGCTGCTGGCGGTGACCGACACCGCCCTGCCCCGACCGCTGGCCCAGGCCGTCGACATGCTGGCCAACGCCTCCGGCCCCGCGGCGCTGTTCGTCATCGGCGGCACCCTGTTCGGCCTCCAGGTGCGCGGCATGATGAACGACGTAGGCCAAATCGTGGCGGGCAAGCTGATCCTGCATCCGCTAGCGGTGCTCGGCGTCTTCCTGTTGATACCGGAGGCGGACCCCATGCTGCTGGCCGGTGCGCTGCTGTTTGCCTGCGCCCCCATGATCAGCGTCTTCCCACTGCTGGGCCAGCGCTATGGCCTGGCCGGCGTCAGCGCCGCCACGCTGATGGTCGCCACCCTGGCCGCCTTCGTGACACTGAGCATGGGCATTTGGTTGATGGACCTCGCCAGCCTGCTACCCACCCGTTGATGCCGCCTACCGTCTCATCAGGAAAAATGTTTGTCTGCTATTGAAAAAACTGGAACATAGTTCTAGATTCAATAGAACCAAGTTCCAGCGAGAATATGAATGACCGATTCGCGATACGACTATGACCTGGTAGTGGTGGGCTCGGGTGCCGCAGGCCTCGCCGCTGCCGTCACTGCGGCCCATCACGGCCTGAAAGTGGCGGTGGTGGAAAAAGCCGATACCCTGGGCGGCGCCACTGCCTGGTCCGGCGGCTGGATGTGGGCGCCGCTCAATCCCCTGGCCCGCGCCGCCGGTATCGTCGAAGAGGCGGAAACGGTGCGCACCTATCTCCGCGCAGAGCTGGGCGAGCGCTACGACGCGGCAAAGATCGACGCCTTTCTCGATGGCGCACCGCGGATGGTCGAGTTCTTTCATGAGAAGACCGCATTGCAGTTCACCGACGGGAACGCCATTGCCGACATCCATGGCGACACGCCCGGCGCCGGCACCGGCGGGCGCTCGGTGATTGCCGCCCCTTTCGATGGCCGCAAGATTGCGCCTGGAACGCTGAAAAAGCTGCGCAGGACCATGCCCGAGACCGCGTTCCTGGGCATGCCGATCCAGGCCGGTCCGGATCTGGCGGCGTTCCTCACCTGCACGCGTTCCTTGAAGTCGTTTGCACATGTCGCCCGGCGCTTGGCTCGTCACTTTCTTGACCTGGCCCGTTACGGCCGTGCCATGCAGCTGGTCAACGGCGTAGCGCTGGTCGGACGACTGGCCAAGTCCGCCGACGACCTGGGTGTGACGTTTCGCGTTTCATCGCCGGTGACACGCCTGATCAAGGCAGGCGAGCGGGTCACCGGCGTGGTGATCGCGGGTCCGCAGGGCGAGGTGACCCTGCACGCCCGACGTGGCGTGGTGCTGGCCGCCGGCGGCTTCCCCTGGGACGTCGAACGTCGACGCGAGCTCTTCCCGCGCACCCCCACCGGCCAGGAGCACTGGCCGCTGCCGCCGCCCACCGCCAGCGGCGACGGCCTGCGCCTGGGTGAGGCGGTAGGCGGTGTGGTGGACAGCAGCCTCCACTCGCCGGTGGCCTGGGCGCCGGTCTCCCTGGTGCCCTGGGGCAACGGCCGTGTCGGCCATTTCCCGCATATCATCGACCGCGCCAAGCCGGGCATCATCGGCGTACTGAAAAACGGCAGACGCTTCGTCAACGAGGCCCACGGCTACTACGACTACGTGGAGGCCATGGTCAAGGCACCCGAAGGTGAGGAAGTCTGTTCCTGGCTCATCTGTACCCACCGCTTCCAGCGGCGCTACGGGCTGGGCATCACTCGCCCGGCGCCGGTGCCCTTTCGTCACTGGATTCGCAAGGGCTATCTCCAGCACGGCAGGACGCTTACCGAGCTGGCACAAGCGTGCGGTATCGATCCAGACGGCCTCGCGGCCACCGTGGCCGAGTTCAACCGCCACGCCGCTCGCGGCGAAGATCCCGAGTTCGGCCGCGGCTCCACGCCCTACAACCGCAAGAACGGCGATGCGGCCCATGGCCCCAACCCCTGCGTGGCCCCCCTGGAGCAGGGCCCCTTCTATGCGGTGAAGGTGGTCCCCGGCTGCTTCGGTACCTTCGCCGGCCTCGAGACCGACGAACATGCCCGAGTGCTTGATGAACATGGAAGCCCCATCGCGGGCCTCTATGCCGCAGGCGCCGACATGGCCAGCATCATGGGCGGCCACTACCCGGCCGGCGGTATCAATCTCGGCCCGGCCATGACCTTCGGTTATATCGCCGGCCTGCATGTCGCCGGCAAGCAGCGCAACGCCGATAGCATGACCGAAGGCGATGCCGCCCATGCATGACACGACATTTTCCCTGGCCGCCCTCACCGTACTCGAGCTGTCGCCGCCGGACATGGTGGAGGTGGCGGCCCGAGCCGGCTATGCGGCTGTGGGCCTGCGACTGATTCCCGCCACGCCGGAAGAGCATCACTATCCTTTGGTCAGCGATACCTCCCTGCGGCGTCAGACTCGGCAGCGGCTGCGGGAGACGGGGTTGAAGGTGCTCGACATCGAGATCCTGCGGCTCAAGCCCGATAGCGACGTGACCCGGGATTTTCGCGAGGTGCTGGAGATCGGTGCCGAGCTGGGCGCCAGCGAGGTGCTGGTGGCGGGTAATGACGACGACGAAATGCGCACCATCGATAATTTCGCCGCGCTGTGTGAGCTGGCTCGCCCGCTGGGCCTGCATCCGCATCTGGAGTTCATGCCCTGGACGGGTGTGCGCAACCTACGCCAGGCACATCGTATCGTGGCTGCGGCACGTCAGGCCGGGCACGCCAACGCCTGCCTGCTGGTGGATGCCTTTCATTTCAACCGCTCTGCCAGCCGCCTGGAGGAACTCGCACACGTGCCGCCGGACTGGCTGCGCTACCTGCAGCTATGCGACGTGGCTGGGCCGATCCCGGCCAGCATGGAAGAGATCCTTCACGAGGCGAGGCAGCAGCGCTGCTTTCCCGGCGACGGCGACATCGATCTCGAGGCACTGCTGGCAACCCTGCCCGCCGGCCGGCCGCTGAGCCTCGAAATACCCACCGAGTCGCTGCGCCGTCAGGGCGTCACCCCGCTGGAGCGAGCCTGCCGGGCCCTCGACAAGGCCCGCCCCCTCGTTCACCAGCGCTGACCCAACGAGTGGCGCCTTACCGGCGCCAGTCTGTTAGCCTGCTACCATTAAGTTTTCTTCAAAGAGATACCCAAGGCCATGTCGACGACCATCGCCACACCCGCCGCCGGGGCTGCAGACCGTCCGCTGCTGGGCATCGCCTTCATGCTGGGCGCGGGCCTGCTGTTCACCCTGCTCGACACCGGGGTCAAGTGGCTCACTCAGAGCTACTCGCCGGTTCAGGTGGTGTGGGCGCGCTATGCGGGCCACATGCTGGTGCTGGGGGGATACTTGCTGATGCTGGGCTGGCCCCGCTGCCGGGCCATCATGGCGTCCGTCGAATCGCTTCCGGGGCAGTTCGTGCGCGGCCTGCTCCTGCTCGCCGCCAGTACCTTCGCCTTCCTGGCCTTCCGCGAGCTGCCGCTGCTGCAGGTCTACGTCATCAACTTCAGCTCGCCGCTGCTGGTTACCCTGCTCGCCATTCCGCTCCTGGGCGAGCGCGTGACGCTGGCTCGCGGGGCCGCGGTCGCCGCCGGCTTCGTCGGTGTAGTGATTGCAGTGGGCCCCGTTGACTGGCGTGCCCAGCCCGCCGCCCTGCTGCCCTTCGGCATGGCCTTGTGCTTCGCGCTCTATCAGTTGGCCACGCGACGCTTCGGGCGCAACGACCATCCGCTGGCGTCGCTGTTCTATGCCGGGCTGGCCGGCGCCATGGTCAGCTCGGTGGTGGTACCCTTCTTCTGGACCCCCATCGCCGGTGGCGATGTGCCGCTGTTCCTGCTGGTCGGCGCCCTGGGTGCCGTCAGCCAGCTCGGCCTGATCATGGCCATGCGCTGCGCCCCGGCATCCCTGGTCTCGCCCTTCCTCTACCTGCAGATCGTATGGGCCACCCTGTCGGGCTACCTGGTGTTCGGTGACGTACCGCTGGTGGAAACCTACTTGGGCGCCGTGCTGATCATCGGCGCGGGGATCTTTCTGGCCACCCGCAAGCGCTGAGCGCCGGCGCTTGCGGTCGACACCTCAGGGCTCCCCCAGAAGCTCACGACGGTAGTGGGCATAGAGAGTGGTAGCCTGTGCATCCACCGCGGCGCGCTTGCCGTCGTCCTCGCAAAACCGCTTGAAGGCATCGATACCCTGGAACACGAACAGGCCCACGCCGCTCATCACCGCCGCGTCGACGGCCTTGGCCGCGGCGACGAACTCGGTCACCGCCGGCACATAGACGGCATCGAAGATCCAGTGATGAGCCGCGATCAGCTCTTTGGGCAGCGGACAGCCGGGACTCTTTTCATGACCGATGGGAGTACAGTTGACCAGGCCGTCGCAGGCCGGCACCGTCTCGGCCAACTGCTCGGGCGTGATGGTGGAAGCAGCGAAGCCCTGGGCCTGCAGCTCCTCGGCCAGCCGTTTCGACTTGGCCGGATCCAGATCCATCAGGATCACCTCCGAGGCGCCGAGGCGCCCCAGGCCAAAAGCCACCGCCTTGCCCACACCACCGGTACCCAGTACCAGCGTACGCCCAGGCTGACGCTCGCCCAGCGTGGCACGGTAGCCGCTGATGAAGCCGGTGAAATCGGTGTTCTCAGCGAAGATACCGTCTGCCTCGAAGACCAGGGTATTGGCAGCACCCACCATGCGTGCGCCCTCGCTGGTACGACCGGCAAGGCGCACCGCTTCCTCCTTCCAGGGATAGGTGACGTTGACGCCCCGGTACCCGGCGGCCACCACTTTACGCACTTGGCTCTCGAGCGAATCGATGGGCTGCTCGTTGGCGTCGAACAGATCGTAAGTGGTGGGAATCTCCGTCAGCCCGCCAAGCCGCACGTGCAAGTCCGGCGAGCTGGAGTTCATGATGGCCTTTCCTATCAGTCCCAGTTTCATAGCGCTGTTTCCTGAACGGGGCGAGCGTGCTGCGCTCGTAGAACTCGAAAATCAATCTCGGATCGGCTTCCAGTGCCGCCGGTTTCAGCCGAACTTCGCCTGAGCGGCGAGGCGTATGCCGGCATTGGCCTCGCCGAATTTCTGGTAGCGCCCACGACGCTCGACGATCTCGAAGAAGAAGCGTCCCGAGAAGGTCTCGGTATAGGCGTGGAGAAAGTCGCCCTCATCGCTGCGGTCGAACAGAATATTGCGCGAGCGCATGGCGTCGAGCAGCGCCGGGTCGATGTCGAAGCGTGCCTCGAGATCGTCATAGTAGTTGCCCGGTATCCGTAGCAGGGGCAGCCCGCGAGCCAGAAGCTCATCCACGGTGGCGATGATGTCGTTACTCTCGAAGGCGATCTGCTGCACGCCGCCGCGAAACTCGCTGAGGAAACGTCCCGGCTGGGTCTCCTGCGCCTGAGAAACGGTGAGCGGCAGGCGTATGCTGCGATCGGGGCTGAGCACCGCCTGGCTGATCATCATGCCGTGCGGATCGACGATCTCGTTCTCGGCTTCGGCGGCAAAGCCGAACACGGTACGGTAGAACAGCTGCCAGCTCAGCAACTGGGTGGCCGGCAGTACATAGGAGAGATGGTCGATGCGCACCAACCCTGCCTCGTTGCGACTCTCCTGGTCGAACAACTCGAAGTCGGTGCGCCACTGCAGGTCGTCTGCCGCCGACTCGTCCACCAGATAGATGAGGCTGCCTTCGACCCCGCGGATCGCCGGGATCTCCATCTCGCCTTCGCCCACCTGGCTGCGGAACAGCGGTGCCTTGAAGGCACGGGCGCGCTCCAGCGCACGCGACACGTCGTCGACCCGAAAGCCCACGGCGCACACCGAGGTGCCGTGCAGCAAGCGGAAGGTGTGGGCGAAGCTGTCGGTTTCGAAATTGAGCACCAGATGGATCTCACCCTGCTTCCACAGTTCAACGTTCTTGGAGCGGTGGCGACCCACGTGACGAAAGCCCAGCGCATTGATGAACTCGCCCAGAGGAGCGGCGCTCTCCTCATCGAGAGTGAACTCGATGAAGTGAACCCCGTGGTAGCGCGGCGCCTGAGGCAGGGTGTCGGCAAGCCCGTGCTGACCAAGATGCTCGAGCCAGATCAGTGAACGAAGCCCATCCAGCGCGGTGACGTCAGCCGGCGCGGCGCGGAAGGCATCGCTGAAAATTTCCAGCGACAGAGGACCGTCGTATCCCGATTTTGCGAGCGCCGCCATGAAATCCTTGAGCGGCAGACGTCCCTGACCGGGGAAACAGCGGAAGTGTCGGCTCCACTGGAGGACATCCATCTCGAGCAGCGGTGCATCGGCCAGTTGGACGAAGAAGATCTTTTCCTTGGGTATCTTGGCGATCGTGGAGAGATCGTGCCCGCGGGAAAGAATGTGGAAACTGTCGAGCACCACGCCGAGGTTGGGGTGATCGGCGCGGCGCACCACTTCCCAGGCATCGCGATAGTCGGAGATATGACGCCCCCAGGCCAGCGCCTCGAAGCCGATCCGGAGGTTGCGCCTGGCCGCACGTTCGGCCAGTTCACGCAGGTCGGCCACGGCCCGCTCCATGTCGTCGCTGGCCTGAGGAGAAACGTTGCTGCAGACGAGCATGAAGTCGGTGCCGAGCTGCTCCATCAGGTCGAACTTGCGCTCGGCCCGCTGCAGGTTGCGGCTGCGCTGCGGCTCGGGCATGGCCTCGAAGTCGCGGAACGGCTGGAAGGCCACGATGGCCAACCCCAGACGCTCGCAGAGCTGACGCACCTCCTCGGGGGACCCATCGAAGGAGAGCAGGTCATTTTCGAAGATTTCCACCCCCTCGAAGCCCGCACGAGCGATGGCTTCGAGTTTGGTCCTGAGGTCGCCGCTCAGGCAGACCGTGGCAATGGCACGCATCTTCTACCTCTCTCGGCCCCATTGTCTGGTCGCAATGGGCAGCCTTGTGGTTGGCTCGAAACCCGCCCCGCTTCTTGATGAGCGGAAATAGAACTTGGTTTCAATGTTCGCATAGCGTTCTTTAGTTCGCAACATGCCTGAACAGAGCATGCCCTTGCCAAGCAACTGCGGCTACCATGGGGATTCGGCGCCCCTGGCGATGCGCGCGCCATTCCGATGATCGGTCTCGGCGAGCATTAAACCTTCGTCGCATAAAACCCTTCGAGCATTGACACTATTGGAAGGGAGTTCTAGTGTTCGCTAAAAGCACTACCGTTCGCAAAGCGAACACATGTTCACTTCTGCAGAGACAGGAGGCCGCCGACGAGCGGCACGCACAACAACCACCCCGGAGGATTCCATGCTCAAGCCACTGTTTACATCACTGGCCGTTTCTCTCGGCTCCCTTGCCCTGGCAAGCAGCGCCCTGGCCGATTATCCCCAGCGCAACATCCAAGGCACCATTCAATGGGGCGCCGGCGGTGCCACCGACAACGTGGTGCGCAGCCTGACCCCCCATGTCGAAGAGATCCTGGGTACTACCATCGTACTGACCAATCGACCGGGCGGTACCGGCGTGATCGGCATGAACCACGTAATGCGCCAGCGCGCCGACGGCTACAACATGCTCTTCGGTGCAGAAAATCCGCAGCTCTACCCGCTGATGGGTCTGGCCGATTTCACCTACGACGACATGCATACCGTCAATATCATCGGCCAGGGGCTGGTGGTAATCGCCGCTCCCGAAGATAGCCCTTTCGATAGTTTCGCCGAGCTGCTCGAATATGCCCACGAGAATCCTAACGAGCTGCGCATGGGCGGCACCGGCGCCGGCGGCCTGCCGAGCACGGTTCACGCCATGATCAACGCCGTGGACGAACTCGACGTACGCACCGTCACCTTTGGCGGCGACGGCCCGGGCATCACCGCCATGCTGGGCGGCCACATCGACTTCATGCCGCTGAGTCTTGCCGCCGCCGGTGAGCAGATTCGGGGCGGCAAGCTGAAGGGGCTGGCCATCCTCACCGCCGAAGAGATCGAATCGCTGCCGGGTGTGCCGCCGATCACCGAAGCGCTGCCCGACATCGAGGGTTTCCTGCCGTGGGGGCCATTCTGGGGCGTCTTCGTGCATCAGGATACCCCAGACGACATCAAGGCTACTCTGGAAGACGCCTATGAGCAGGCCGTGGGCAAGGAGGAGTTCACGGAATTCCTGCAGAACTTCGGTGCCGAGCCGCTCAACCTGCGCGGCGAAGAAGCGCAGGAGTATCTGAGCAACTGGCAATCCGTCACCGCCTGGTCCATGTACGAAGCCGATGCCGATGCGTTGGAAGCCACGCCCGAAGCGCTGGGTATTCCGCGTCCGTAACACGCCCCGTGGCGCAGGGGGGTGGCTCTGTCGCCCCCCTTGGAGTATGTGATGAGCAAGAAAATCGAACGCGTACAGGCCGGCGAGAAGGTCTTCGACTGGCTGCTGCTGCTGCTGAGCATCGGCGTATTGATCGAAGCCTATCGTATCGATGGCGGACTTCGACTCAACTCGGCCGGCTCCTTTCCGGTCGGTCTGGCGCTGGTCATGCTGGTCTCTTCCCTGGCCCTGATCGTCAGCCACCGCTACAAGCGTCGCGACGAGAGCATCAAAAGCGCCCTGCAGGAATTTCAGGTATTTCTCAGCGACCACTTCCGCCCACATATCGTGGTCTTTTCCATTGCTGCCATCATCTACCTGGCCGCCATCGTCTGGGCGAGCTTCTACATCAGTACCTTCATCTTTCTGGCCGCGATGTTCATCTATTTCCGCCAAGGCCGAGTGGTGAGTTCGCTGATCATCACGACAGCTGCCATTGCCGTCATCTACGTCCTTTTCACCGTGGTCTTCCGCGTCTACCTCCCCTGACCCTCGAGGCCTTCGATGAGTGACACTCTCTCCTTCCTGCTCATGGCCTGGCTCAACCCCGGCCTGCTCGGCCTGACCGCCCTCGGCGTGCTGGCCGGTATCTACATCGGCGCCATTCCCGGCCTCTCGGTGACCATGGCGGTGTCGATCCTGATCTCCTTCACCTTTTCCTGGCACATCGACAACGCCCTGGCATTGATGGTCGGCATCTACGTCGGCGGCGTCTATGGGGGATCGCGTACCGCCATCCTGCTCAACATTCCCGGTGCCCCATCGGCGGTAACCACCGCTTTCGACGGCTACCCCCTGGCCCAGCGCGGCGAGGCGGGGCGTGCCATCGGCCTGAGCACCGTGATGTCGGTGATCGGCGGCCTGATCGGCGTGCTGGTACTGGCTGGCACCGCGCCCTATCTCTCCGGGCTGGCACTACAGTTCGCCCCCCGCGATTATTTCCTCATCGCCGTGCTCGGCCTGCTGCTGGTCAGCTCACTCTCCGGCAAGTCGCTGTCACGCGGTATCTTCTCGGTGGCGCTGGGGGCCATCATCGGCCTGGTGGGCATGGACATGGTCACCGCGCAGCCACGCCTCACCCTGGGTCAGATGGAGCTGCTCGGCGGCATTCACTACGTAGTGGTGATGATCGGCCTGTTCGGCGTGGCCGAAGCCCTCTACCAGTTGCACAACCTGGCCAAGGTGCCGGTCAAGCAGAAGGTCGACAAGATCGTGCCGCCGCTGAACATGGTGCTGAAGTTCCTGCCGCTTTCGATACGCACCTCGGTGATAGGGGTCATTGTCGGCGCCCTGCCCGGCACCGGTGGCGACATTGCTTCGCTGTTTGCCTACGATCACGCCAAGCGCAGCGTCAAGAATCCGACTCGGCCCTTCGGCGAAGGCGCCTATGAAGGCCTGGTGGCGCCGGAAACCGCCAACAATGCGGCAGTGGGCGGCGCCTACGTGCCGATGCTGACACTGGGCATGCCGGGCGATGCGGTCACGGCCGTGATCATCGGCGCGCTGGTCATTCACGGGCTCAACCCCGGCCCGATGCTGATGATCGAAACGCCGCACATCTTCTGGTTCACCGTAGGCAATCTGGCCCTGGCGAACATCTTCCTGCTGATCTTCGGCCTCACCGGCATCAAGATCTTCTCGAAGATCGTCGAGGTGCCCAAGGCCGTGCTGATCCCCTTGATTCTGGTGCTCTGCGTGGTCGGCACCTACTCCATCAACAGCAACATGACGGAAGTCTACTGGATGCTCGGCTTCGGCATCCTCGGCTACTGGCTCAAGGTGTTCGGCTTTCAGATGGGGCCCATCATTCTGGGCGTCATATTGGGGCCACTGCTCGACGAGTCCTATCGTCAGGCCATGTCCTCGGTGGGCGACCGCGGCGGCGACTTCCTGCTGGCCCTGGTCAGCAATCCACTGTCGCTGGTGCTGACCAGCGTGATTACCCTGGTACTATTGAGCAACACCCCGCTCAAGGGCTGGCTGTCCCGGCGCTTCGGCAGAGGCTGAAGTACCCCGGCGCGGCCTCACCGCCGCGTCGGCGACCACAAACGAGTGACGAGAGGTGCGAGTGTGACCGGCCCAAACCGCCACCACGCGCTGGTTTTCGACTTCGATGGGGTGGTACTGGATTCGGCCACCCTCAAGCGCCAGGCCTTTGCCGACCTCTATGCCGAGGCACCCGAACCGCAATACCAGGCGGTGTGTGCCTACCTGGGGCGCAAGGGGGGTCAGCCACGCGAGGTCAAATTTCGTCACATCGAGGGCCAGATCTTCGGACGCCCACCCAGTGAAGCGCGCATTCAGGCGCTCTGCGCACGGTTCAAGGCCAGCGTCGAGCAGCGCTTGCTCGAGGCTCCGGCGATTCCCGGTGCCGTGGAATTTCTCTCGCGCTGGGCTACTGTGCGTCCGCTCTACCTGCTCTCGGCCACCCCCGAAGCCGAGCTGAAAGCGATCGTCGCGAAACGCGAGCTCAGTCGCTATTTTCGCGAGGTCATCGGTGCACCTCCCGACAAGGTCACCGGGCTGCGCAACCTCCTGACTCGCCGGAGGCTCGCGGCACAGAAGACGGTCATGATCGGCGACTCATACAATGACTTTCGCGCCGCCCGCTCCAACGGCACTCGTTTCGTCGGCGTCACCGCCGACCCCGAAGCCTCGCCCTTCCCCGATGACACCGTCACTATTTGCGACCTGCATGGCCTGGAGGCAGCCCTGGAGCGGCTGTGAAGGTGCGTGTGCCTCGCCCACGCGAGGCGAGGCATACTTACCCTCGCTCAATCGGCCGGGTAGCCCGGCACCGGCGCATCCCGCTTCAAGTGAGCGACCCAGGACTCGATGCCGGGCAGCCCCGTGGCGGTACTCTGATAGAACTCGCTCATGTCGGGCAGCTCGTGGGCAATGCCCTTGTGGCAGGTAATGCAGGTTGCTTCACCGTCGGCGAGGGTGGTGGAGTGAGCAAGCGCGGCCCGTGAGCTCTGCTGGGTGAAGTCCATGGACTCGAAGTCGTGGCAGTTGCGGCACTCCAGCGAGTCGTTGGCCTCCAGCCTGGCCCACTCCCTTTCCGCCAGCTCGCGCCGCTTGTCCTCGAACCGCTCTTCGGTGCGAATGGTGCCGAAGATCCAGCCCCACACCTCCTTGGAAGCCTCCATCTTACGCCCCATCTTGTGCGTCCAGCCGTGGGGCACGTGGCAGTCGGCACACTGGGCGCCGACCCCGGAGCGGTTGACGTCGTGGATCCTGCCCTGCATTTCACGGTAGGGATTGCGCTCCATCTCATGGCAGGAGATGCAGAACTGCTGGGTATTGGTCGCCTCCACCGCGGTGTTGAACCCACCCCAGAAGAAGATCCCGGCGATGAAGCCGCCAAGCGTCAGGAACCCCAGGCTGAAGTGCATGCTGGGGCGCATCAGGATACGCCAATAGGTGATCAACCAGCGCTTCATTGGCCACCTCCCTCACGCTGCTGCTGGAGCATTTCTCCCAGCACCTCGTCGACGTTGAGGAAGGTGTTGGGAACGATGGGGCTGGCATCGGTCTGCGGCACATGACACTGGGTGCAGAAGTAGCGGTCGGGCGACACCGCCGCCAGCACCTGCTGGTGGCGGTCGCGGAAGTGGCTGATGCTGACCATGGGCGCACCGGCCTGAACCGCATGCTCGCGGCTGTGGCAGGTGAGACAGCGGTTGGCCCGGGTATCGACCTGATAGTCACGGATACCGTGGGGGATGACCGGCGGCTGCTCCGGGTAGTTGAGCACTTCGCGCCCGGCGTCCCGAGGCTCGCCGGCCAACGGCGGTGCCGGCAGGGACTGGCCGAGGGTACCGCCCGGTCGCAGGCCGTCTGGCGCCGAGTCGTCCCGGCGCTCTTCGGCGATAACCAGGCCGGCAACGACCAGCGCCAGCGAGAGACTGAGCATAGTGAGCCATTTCATCGCATTTCTCCTTCTGTCTCGGTCTCAGGCCAGGCTGACCAGTTCGAGACGAACCGCGCACTTCTTGAAGTCCGTCTGCTTGGAGATCGGGTCCGTGGCATCCAGCACCACGTTGTTGATCAGCCGGTTGGCATCGAAGAAGGGCACGTAGACCAGGCCCCGCGGTGGCGTGACCCGGCCGCGGGTCTCGACCCGCAGGCGCACCTCGCCACGACGACTGATCACCTTCACCTCGCTGCCGCGCCGCATGCCCTCCTCGCGGGCATCCTCCGGGTGCATGTAGAGCAGCGCCGCCGGCACCGCCCGATGCAGCTCCGGCACGCGGCGGGTCATGGAGCCGGTATGCCAGTGTTCGAGCACCCGCCCGGTGGAGAGCCAGTAGGGGTACTCCTCGTCCGGCGACTCGGGCGGCGGCTCGTCGGGCACGGCAAAGATCAGCGCGCGGTCGTCGGGCTTGGCGTAGAATTGCACGCCCCGGCCCTCTTCCACGTAGGGGTCGTAGCCTTCGCGATAGCGCCACAGGGTCTCCTGGCCATCCACCACCGGCCAGCGCTTGCCGCGGTTCTGGTGGTAGTTGTCGAAGGCGTCGAGATCCTTGCCCTTGCCGCGGCCGAAGCGGGCGTACTCCTCGAACAGCCCCTTCTGGATGTAGAAGCCGAACGCCTCGGCCTCCTGGTTGGCGTAGCCCTCCTCCATGTCCGAGAGCGGGTAGCTGTCGACCTGGCCGTTGGCGTAGAGCAGCTCGAACAGCGTCTTGTCGCGGTACTCGGGGGCCTTGTCGAGCAGCTCGCTCGGCCATACGTCGGCAACGTCGATTCGCTTGGAGAACTCCACCAGTTGCCACAGATCGGAGCGCGCCTCCCCAGGGGCATCGATCAGCTGATGGAAGAACTGGGTACGCCGCTCGGAGTTGCCGAAGGCGCCCTCCTTCTCGACCCAGGAGGCAGCCGGCAGGATCAGGTCGGCGGCCTGGGCCGAGGCCGTGGGGTAGATGTCAGAGACGATGACGAAGGCCTCCTCGTTGCGCCAGCCCGGCAGGATCTCCTGCTGGGTGTTGGGCCCGGCCTGCATGTTGTTGTTGACCTGGGTCCAGTAGACCTTGATTGCGCCGTCCTTGAGCTTGCGGCTCTGCTCCACGGCATGAAAGCCCACGCGTTCAGGAATGGTGCCCTCGGGCAGCTTCCAGATCTGCTCCGCATCGCGGCGATGCTCGGGGTTGGTGACCACCCGGTCCGCCGGCAGGCGATGGGCGAAGGTGCCCACTTCACGGGCGGTGCCGCAGGCAGAGGGCTGGCCGGTCAGCGAGAAGGGGCTGTTGCCGGGCTCGGAGATCTTGCCGGTGAGCAGGTGCAGGTTGTAGATGAGGTTGTTCACCCACACGCCGCGGGTGTGCTGGTTGACCCCCATGGTCCAGAACGACATGACCTTGATGTCGGGGTCGGCGTAAAGCTCGGCCAGCCGCTCCAGGCGGCTCTCGGAGACCCCGGATTCCCGTGCCGCCCGTTCCAGGGTGAAGTCGGCGACGTGGTCGGCGAATTCGTCGAAGCTCATCTCCGTCCAGCGGTTGGGGTTATCGGCATTGGCCGCCGCCTGCTGCAGCGGATGCTCGTCGCGCAGGCCGTAACCGATGTCGTCCACCGCACGCACGAAGTTGGTGTGGCTCTCGACGAAGTCACGGTCGACACGATCGGTCTGGATGATGTGGTTGGCGATGTAGTTGAGGATCACCACGTCGGCATTCGGCTTCATCACCATGGGGATGTCGGCCAGGTCGAAGCTGCGGTGCTGGAAGGTGGAGAGCACCGCCACTTGGGTCTCGGGATAGGAGAGCCGCCGGTCGGTGACCCGGGTCCACAGGATCGGGTGCATCTCCGCCATGTTGGAGCCCCACAGCACGAAGGCGTTGGCGTGCTCGATGTCGTCGTAGACACCCATGGGCTCGTCGGAGCCGAAGGCGCGCATGAAGGCGAACACCGCCGAGGCCATGCAGTGCCGCGCGTTGGGGTCGATGTTGTTGGAACGCAGCCCGGCCTTGAACAGCTTGCTGGCGGCATAGCCTTCCCAGATGGTCCACTGGCCGGAGCCGAACATCGCCACGCTCTCGGGGCCGTGCTCGCGGATGGCGCTCTTGAACTTGTCGGCCATCAGGTCGAGGGCTTCGTCCCAGGAGACCGGCTCGAAGTCGCCGCGCTTGTCATAAACGCCGTTGCGCTTGCGCAGCAGCGGCTGCTGCAGGCGGTCTTGCCCGTAGAGAATCTTGGACAGGAAGTAGCCCTTGACGCAGTTGAGTCCGCGATTGACCTCCGAATGCATGTCGCCGTGAGTAGCCACGATACGGTTGCCCTGGGTGGCCACCATGACGCTGCAGCCCACCCCACAGAAGCGGCAGGGCGCCTTGTTCCAGTTCAGTCGCGTCAAGTCGGCGTTGGTGATGAGGTTGGTGGCGCCGGCCGGAATGGCCATACCGGCGGTGGCCGCCGCCACGGCCACTGCGTTGGCCTTGGCGAATTCACGACGCGTCATCTTCATGTCGGCATTCCTTCTGCAGCGGCTTGGGATGGGACGGGGTCGGCGGGTTCATCGGCAGACACGGGATCGAGCACTTGGTGATACACCAGCGCCGCTCCCAGCACGCCCGGCCGTATCTGGATCGCATCGATCAGCTCGAGAATCCGCGCCTCGCGCAAGCTCTCCACTACCACCACCAGCTTGCCGGCGGGGTCCTCGGCGCTGACCTCGCTCTCGGGCTGGGCAGCCAGCCATTGCGCCACTTCCCGGCCGTACTCGGGGCGGACATGCACCAGCAGACTGGCGATGTGGAGGGTTTCATTCGGCATGGGCCATCTCCTCGCTTGTCATTGTGATGGCGTGGTTGGGGCACAGGGCCTGGCAGGCACCGCAGCCGATACAGGCCTCGTGGTTCAGGCGCGGCTTGGGCGGGCGCCCCAACTGGGGGGAAAAGACGATAGCCTGCCACTCGCAGGCGTCCTGGCAGCTCTGGCAGTGAATGTCGGCCAGCGCCAGGCAGTGGCCCTCGATCCGGGCGCGCCAGGGGAAGGCGGGGCGTTGGGTGTCGAACACGCCTGCCTCGCAGACCTCGACGCAGGCGCGACACAGCGAGCAGCCCGCTTGGTCGAAGCGGATCTCGGGGTAGCCGCCGCCGCCATGGAACAGCACACCCTCGGGGCAGGCCTCGATACAGGCCGCACAGCGCACGCAGCGTTCGGTGAAGTCAGGATCGGTCCAGGGTGGCCGCTGGATCGGGCCATGACCGCCGAGGGAGCGAAAGAACTGGCGACGTGTATTGTGATTGTTCGCCTTGTACATGCGACCCTCAGCTCGGCGGCCCGGGCGGGCCCGTGAAGGTCTGGTAGATCCATACCGAGAAGCCGAAGCTGCCGACAACGGCTATCGCCAGGATTGGAAACAGCAGAATGGCGATGAAGAGGAACAGCTTGAACTCTTTCTTCTTCCGCTCCTCGGGCGCCATGATATCCGGGTCTTCCATGCCTCTCCCCTCGTCACTCACTAGTTATTATTGAGCCTCCTGATGTCAGGGTAGCTAATATTCCAGCATCCCAAGTATTTGTTACAAAAAGATACGGAACGGGCCCGCCTATGTGGCAGACCCGTTCCGTCAGCGGCAGATCAATGGCCGAGCGGCATTACGCCAGACCCTTCACATCTAGGTCTTCACGTCTGGGTCTTCACGCATGAGTCTTCACGCCTGAGCGGCAGCCTTGATCACGGCATCCAGCGCCGCCAGGTAGCCCTGGCTGCCGAGACCGGCGATCACACCGTCGGCGCGCAGCGAGACATAGGAGTGATGGCGGAAGCTCTCGCGCTTGTGCACGTTGGAGAGATGCACCTCGATCACCTTGCCGTCGAAGGCGTTGAGGGCGTCGAGGATGGCCACCGATGTGTGGGTATAGGCGGCGGGGTTGATGATGATCGCCGCGGTGCCGTCCTCGCGGGCGGCGTGGATGGCGTCGATCAGCCCCCCTTCGTGGTTGCTCTGCAGCGCCTTGATGTCCCAGCCGTTGATGGCGGCCTTTTCGTAGAGCGCGTTGTTGATGTCGTCGAGGGTTTCATACCCATAGACTTCCGGCTGACGGCTGCCGAGCAGGTTGAGGTTGGGGCCGTGCAGTATCAGGACCTTGTTCATGGGCTCTTCTTCTCTGCTGTGTACGAAGGAAAATACCTGGGTCTCACCTGCCGAGGGTCAAGGCGTCGGCGGCTCCAGCAGCCGCTGCCAGGCCTCGATGACGGTTTGGCGGTGCGCCTCGAAGTCGGCCTCGCGCCCGCGGGCGGCCTCGCGGGTCAGCGACGCCCGGTGGGCGGTGCTGCGCAGGGCCAGGTAGGCGTCGCGCAGGCGCTGGCACTCCTCGGCTGGCAGGCGTCCGCTGCTCTCCAGGGTCTCGAGGATGCGCATGTTGTCGCTCCAGCGCAGCAGCTCCGGGGTCTCGTGGCCCATGGCGAGCACCGCAAACTGGCACAGGAACTCGATGTCGACCATGCCACCGGGGTCGTGCTTGAGATCGAACTGACCCGCCTCGCTCTTGCCGCCCAGGTGCTCGCGCATCTTGTGGCGCATCTTGACCACCTCCTCGCGCAGCGCCTCACGGTCGCGCTCGCGGCCGAGAATCTCGCTGCGCACGGCATCGAAGCCTGCGGCCAGGCGTGAGTGCCCCGCCACTACCCGCGCCCGTACCAGCGCCTGGTGCTCCCAGGTCCAGGCCTCGCGGCGCTGGTACTCGGCAAAGGCGTCGAGGGTGGTGGTCAAAAGCCCGGCGTTGCCCGAGGGGCGCAGGCGCATGTCGACCTCGTAGAGGGTGCCGGCGGGGGTCACCGCGGTGAGCAGGTGGATGATGCGCTGGCCCAGGCGGGTGAAGAACACCGAGGCGTCGATGGGTCGGGTACCGTCGGTCTCGCCGCGGGAGTCGCCGTCGTGAATGAACACCAGGTCGAGGTCGGAGCCGTAGCCCAGTTCGATACCGCCAAGCTTGCCGTAGCCGACGATCAGGAACTCGGGCTCGGCGCCGGCGCGGGAGCCGTCGCGGCGCAGCGGGTAGCCGTGCTTGCGCACCAGATGGCGCCAGGCCATGGCCAGCACCGTTTCCAGCAGCACCTCGGCGATGTAGGTGAGATAGTCGCTGACCTTCATCAGATGGCGGGTGCCGGCGATGTCGGAGGCGGCGACACGCAGCACGTGGGCGTGCTTGAACACGCGCAGCGCCTCGAGCTGGGCCTCTTCGTCGTCCTCGGGAATGCGCCCCAGGGCCTGGCGCAGCTCATCGGCCAGGCGCTCCTTGTCGGCGGGGGTGTAGAGGGTGGCCGGGGTCAGCAGCTCGTCCAGCAGGATCGGGTAGCGAGCCATCTGCTCGGCGATCCACGGGCTGGCGCCGCACAGCCCCATCAGGTGGCTCAGCGCCTCGGGATTCTCGCGCAGCAGCGCCAGGTAGGCGGTACGCCGCAGCACCGATTCGATCAGCGGCAGCACTCGCTCCAGGGCGGTGTCGGGCGCATCGCTTGCCGCCACTGCATCGAGCAGCAGCGGCATCAGGGATTCGAGGCGGTCGTAGCCGATGCGCTGCATGGCCTGCACCTGGCGCGACTGACGCAGCCCGACGAGACGACGCAGAGCCGTCTCGGCCTCCTCGAAGCCCGCTTCGGCGAGCATCGACTCGGCCTCCTGGGGCTCGAGCTCTCCGCACCACAGCGCCCGCCAGTCGTCCAGCGACAGGCCGCCTTCGTCTGTCGCCTCGCCGTTCTCCTCGACCTCTTCCTCGGGGTCGGCGATCACCGCATCGAAATGGCCTCGCACCCGGCCGCGCACCTCCTCCAGGCGCGCCAGCAGCGCCGGCCAGTCTTCCATGTCCAGCGCCAGGGCGACGCGCTCACGGTCGAGATCGTCGTCCGGCAGGCTCTGGGTCTGACGGTCTTCCAGCGCCTGCAGCGCATGTTCCAGATCGCGCAGGAAGACGTAGTCGGGCTCGAGCTCGTCGACCACGCCTTGCGGCAGCAGCCCCAGCGCCGGCAGACGCGAGAGCGCCGTGCGCAGCGAGGTGACCTGCAGCTCGGTGTCGCGCCCACCGCGGATCAGCTGGAAGGCCTGCACCACGAACTCCACTTCGCGAATGCCGCCGGGGCCGAGCTTGATGTTGGCCTGCATGCCGCGCCGCTTCACCTCGCGATTGATCAGACCCTTCATCTCGCGCAGCGACTCGATGGCGCCGAAGTCGAGGTACTTGCGATAGACGAAGGGGCGCAGGTTGCCGAGCAGCTCGCCGCCGGCCTCCAGGTCGCCGGCCACCGGTCGCGCCTTGAGCATGGCATAGCGCTCCCACTCCCGCCCCTGGTCCTGATAGTAGGCGGCCAGCGAGCTGAAGTTGCCGACGAGCGGACCGCCTTCGCCCAGCGGACGCAGGCGCATGTCGACGCGAAAGACGAAGCCGTCGGCGGTGACCGCATCCAGCGCGGCGATCAGCTTCTGACCCAGCTTGGTGAAGTACTCCTGATGCGCGAGGGAGGTGCGCCCGCCCTCGGTGTCGCCCTGCTCGGGGTAGGCGAAGATGAGATCGATATCGGAAGAGAGGTTGAGCTCGCCGGCGCCGAACTTGCCCATACCCAGCACCACCAGCCGCTGCTCGCTGCCGTCGCTGCGCGCCGCCGGGCGCCCCCAGCGCGGCTCGAAGTGACGTTCGAGCCAGCCCAGGGCGCCTTCCAGCGACACCTCGGCCAGCTGAGACACCGCGGCGGCGGTGGCCCACATGTCGGTGCCGGCCGGGCGTACCAGGTCACGCCACACGATGCCCAGCATGCGCGCCCGGCGGAAGCGCCGCAGCACGGCATGCAGGCCGGCCTCGTCCTCGGCGCTCTCCAGCCGTTCGCCGAGCCAGGCCGTGAGCGTTTCGGCCGTTGGCGAATCGTCCAGCTCGCCGCCGGCATCCAGGTGCAGCAGCCATTCGGGGTAGCGCACCAGGGTGTCGAGGGCGAAGTCGGAAATGACGATGACGTGGGCCAGCTGGCGGCGGCGCTCCGCCCCCAACGCCAGCCAGTTCTCCGAGGGCGGCTCCTGGCCGGTCATCTCGGCCACGTTGTCGGCACGCGCCAGGCTCTCGCTCAGGCGCTGCCACGCCTTTTCCAGGGCGGGCCTGAGCGCGGTCGGAATATCATCGACGGGCAGGAAGTCAGCGGGAAGAGCCATGGGCAACTCGCCTTGTCGCAGCGGAATTGCCCCCAGCATATCGAAGGCGCCGACGCGGCGGCACCCCCAACGACGGCCTTCAGCCGAAGAACTTCTGCCAGCCGAGCAGGCCCCAGGTCAGAGCGGCGGCAATCAGCGCGATCATTACCGCCGCCGAGCCGATGTCCTTGGCCCGGCCGGACAGCTCATGATGCTCGGTGCCGATGCGGTCGACCACGCTCTCGATGGCGCTGTTGATCAGCTCCACGATGAGCACCAGTAGGCAGCTGCCCACCAGCAGGATCCACTCCACTGGTCCCGCGCCGATCCACCAGGCCAGCGGCAGCAGTAACACACAGAGGGCCAGCTCCTGGCGGAAGGCCGTCTCGTGGCGAAAGGCGAACCCGAGCCCCTTGATCGAGTAGCCCGTGGCATCGATGAGGTGGCGCCATCCGGTTCGTGCTGGTTTCATCGTCTCGCATCCTGAATTGCGGGTTGGGTCGGCCTCAGTGCGCCTCGATCATGCGCGCCAGGTCTTCGGAGAGCGGGTCCAGTACCTGAGCCCAGTTGAGCCAGGGCGTGGACGAAGTGCCGTTGACCATCACCGTGAACACGCCCCAGCGCCCCGAGCGGGTGCGGAAATAGCCGCTCACGGCGCGCACGGCGTAGGGCTGGTTGAGGGTGCCGGTCTTGAGCATGATGTGGTCCTGGAATAGCGGCGAGCCACGGCGAATGAAGCGCGACACGCCGTTGGCCGGCGACTGGAAGCTGGCGACGAAGCTGGGGAACAGCGAAGAACGGTGGAACATGCTTTCCAGCAGCACGTTGCTGCCGTGGGCCGAGGTGCGATTCTCCGTGGTCAGGCCGCTACCGCTGAGCATGATCACCGGACCGTGATCGGGCAGTCCGTCCACGTACTGCTGAATCGCCTCGCCGGCCTGGAGCAGGTCCGCTCTAGGAGTAGCCACCAGGTTGAGCGCCAGCACGTCGGCCATGAAGTTGTTGGAGTAGTTCATCACATGCAGCAGCAGCTCCTGCAACGCCCTGCTCTCCACCTGCGCCAGCGTCCGCGCAGAGGCGGCAGGCTGCTCGATGCTGGTCACGTAGCCCCCGCCCACGCCGATACCGGCCTGCTCGAGCATGGCCATCAGCGTGCGGGCGGTCTGCCGGGCGGGGTCGCCGCTGGCGCGGTAGACGTCCCGGGGCGAGGCGTTGAGCGAAATCTGGCCGCGCAGCAGCATCACGTCGCCCTCTTCGCGGGTCACGCGCTCGGCGCTGAACTCGGTGCCGCTGTCGGGCGGGCGCGTCTCGATCCGGTTGTCGACTTCCAGGATCAGCCCCTGACTGTCGCAGCTGGTGATGTGGGCGGGCTCGCCCGCCGCCGCTCCCGGCGCGACGTTGACGCACCAGTTGCCGTGGTTGACCCCGGCCGAGGAGAGCAGCGCGCTGTAGCTGTTGGCGGTGCGCGATTGCCCCTCGCAGCGGTCGGTGGTGATGCACTCCACCGGGCCGAAGCGCCACTGGCTGACCACCAGGCGCCCTTCGATCTCGCGCACGCCGGCCTGATGCAGCCGTTGAGTCAGCCGCCACAGGTCCTCGCTGGAGAGCCCCGGGTCGCCGCCGCCGTCAAGTATCAGGTCGCCGCGCAGCACGCCGTCGGCATTGAGTTCAGCGGTGCTGACCAGCCGGGTGGCAAAGCGGTGCTGCGGCCCCCAGCGGTCGAGCGCGGCGGCCGCCAGGTAGGCCTTGGACACCGAGGCCGGCGACAGCTGGCGCTGCGGCTCGATGGCGCCGAGCAGCACGCCGTCACGCCCACCGTCACCCAGCAACCGCGCTTCGGCGCTGATACGAAAGCCGCTCTCGGTCATCTTGCCGAGCTCGGCAAAGCCCGAGCCGAGCGCCGCCACCGGCAACATCGAACCGCACAACAGAAGCAGGCAGCCAAGCCTGGCAACAGTTCTCGACATCATCGAACCATCCATCTAAAGCCCATGTGACATTTCTCAGTGGGCGGACATACGGGAAAACAGCTGAATCACCACCACACCGGCAACGATCAGACCGATACCGAGCACCGCCGGCAGATCGGGACGCTGCCCATACACCACGATACCGACCAGGGCCACCAGCACGATACCCAGACCGGCCCAGATCGCATAGGCGATGCCCACCGGAATGGTGCGCAGCACCAGCGACAGCATGTAGAAGGCAATCGCGTAGCCGACCACCACCACCAGGCTGGGGCCGAGCCGTGTGAAGCCGTGGGTCGCCTTGAGCGCACTGGTCGCCACGACCTCGGCGACGATGGCCAGGGCCAGATAGACGAATGCCATCAGCGTCTCTCCGTATCGCCGGGTACCAGCTCGGGGGCATGGGGCAGCTCGGCAACCAGACGCCAGAGTGACTGACCGCTGGCGTGGTATTTTCGTTCAAAAGGAGTGAGGTACCGGGAGCCGGGGTCGAACGACTCCACCGCAGCGGCCGTGCCGGTCGCCTGCGCCAGCGCCAGGGCGAACTCCTCGACGTAGAGCCGCCAGTTGGAGCGCAGCTCCAGCCGGCCACCGAGCGCCAGGATCGTCGGCAGCACAGGGTGCCCATGCCAGCGCTGCTTGAGATGCACCGACTTGGGGTAGGGGTTGGGGTAGAGCAGATAGTGCCGCGTCGGCTGCCAGCCGGCGGCCAGTGCCAGGCGCCAGAAGTCGACCAGGTCGGCACGTACCAGCAGCGCATTGTCGCCCACCTCGCCGTGCTCGCGGGAAAGCCGCTCGGCGCTGCGATCCACGCCGATCACCAGATGGTCGTCGAACTGCCGGGCCAGCTCGCGGGTGGAAACCCCCACGCCACAGCCGGCGTCGAGTATCAGCGGACGCTGTTCATCCCCGGCTTCACGCTCGTACCACGCACGGGCCTGCTCGAACGCCTCCCGCGTGTGCTCGGCCACGGGCTTGCGCAGCGGATGGCGCAGGGCGCGGTCGACGCGCTTCTCGACATCCCGATGGGGGCCGCTCTGGTTGGTCGCGATGGGGCGGGAGGTGGCATGCATTAGGCAGATCGATCGGTAGCGGACGAACGGCCATTCTAGCAGCCATGTCGGCGCGCGCGAGGGGGGCGAGAGAGGGTGGTAGAGAAGGACGAGATAAGGCGAAAAAAAGGCGCTTCGACAAGGAAGCGCCCACATACCCACTCGTATGACTCAAACAGCGGAATCAGGATAGCGTGTTTCCCGTCACATTTCAAACGTTTGTTTTATCTTTGCTGGCCGTAACTTGCACGCTACGCCCATGACGACATCCCGAAGCGGGTGCTATGATCGCCAGTCCTATATTTACATTACCGACTCGCACGAACAGCACAACGAGGAAAGCGGCTTGTCTCACTTACCGGTGATCGTCGGCATGGGTGGCGTCAACGCCGCCGGTCGTACCTCTGGCCATCAAGCGTTTCGTCGCACCGTGATCGATGCCCTTCCCGAAGTTGAGCAGCAGGCGTTGCTGCTCGGCCTGGCCGCCATGATGGGGCTGGGCACCTGCCGGGAAGGCACCTGGTACGATACCGCCGGAAACCCTATCGAGGCCGCTCGCCTGGCCGAGAACTGCCGCGCGCAGGTGCTCGACCATACGCTGATCCGACGTATCGAGAATCCCCTCTTCAATGACGACGGGCTACCGGCCAATCGCCGCGCCAGCCTGGGCCTGGGCTCGGAGCTGACCTTCAGTATCCGCCGCCGTCAGTTGCCCGAGCGGCTGCCGCCGACCTGGCAGGTGCGCGAGCTGGACCGCCACACTCTGGAAGTCACGGTGCCAGCCGGCGAACTCGACGTGCTGCTGCCGGAAACCCGGCCGGCTCTGGTGCGTGCCGCCGGTCAGCTGCCCAGCGGCTTCGATCCCAGCCGCTACTACCGCAGCGTGCACCATCCGCGCGGTCTTTCGATGTCGATCTTTGCCGCCAGCGACTGCCTGGCGAGCAGCGGTCTGGCGTGGGATGAGCTGCGCGACCGTCTCGACCCCGACGACATCGCCGTGTATGCCGGCAACTCCATCGGCCAGCTCGACGATGAAGGCTGGGGCGGGCTGCTCAAGAGCTTCGTGTCGGGCAACCGGGCCACCTCCAAGCAGATGCCGCTGGGCTACGGGCAGATGCCGGCTGACTTCCTCAACGCCTACGTGCTCGGCAGCGTGGGCGGCACCGGGGCGGCCCTGGGCGCCTGCGCCAGCTTCCTCTACAACCTGCGCCTGGGCGTGGAGGACATTCGCAACGGCCATCGTCGTGCCGTGATGGTGGGCACCTCCGACGCCCCAGTGACGCCCGAGATCATCGAGGGCTTCCGCGCCATGGGCGCGCTGGCCGACGACGAAAGCCTCAAGGCGCTGGACGCCCTGGAGCTGCTCACCGATGCCGACTATCAGCGCGCCTGCCGCCCCTTCGCCCGCAACTGCGGCTTCACCATCGCCGAAGCCAGCCAGTTCATTCTGCTGCTCGACGATGCCCTGGCGCTGGAGCTGGGCGCCGAGATCCTCGGCAGCGTGCCGGGCGTGTACGTCAATGCCGACGGCTGGAAGCGCTCCATCTCCGCACCCGGCATCGGCAACTACATCACTCTGGGCAAGGCGGCCGCGCTGGTCCGCGACATGCTGGGCGACACTGCCCTGCGCGAGCGCACCTTTCTGCATGCCCACGGCACCAGCACACCCAAGAACCGCGTGACCGAGTCCCACGTCTTCGATCTGGTCGCCCAGGCGAACGGTATCGAAAACTGGCCGGTGGTGGCGGTGAAGGCCTTCGTCGGCCACTCCCAGGGCAGCGCCGCCGGCGACCAGTTGGCCAGCGCACTCGGCAGCTTCGCCCACGGCCTGCTGCCGGGCATTCCCACTCTCGATGCGGTGGCCGACGACGTCTACGCCGAGCGGCTGCACTTCTCCCGCGAGCCGCAGCGGTTCACGGCCGATGCCGCCTTCATCAACGCCAAGGGGTTCGGCGGCAACAACGCCACCGGCGTCGTTCTCTCCCCTATGGTGACCGAGCGGCTGCTGGCGCAGCGCCATGGCGAGGCCGCCGTCGCGGCCTGGCGCCAACGGCGCGAAGCGGTGCGCGAGGCCAGCCAGGCCTATCTGGCCGCAGCCGATCGCGGCGAGTACGAGGTGCGCTATCGCTTCGGCGAGGGTGTGCTGGAAGGGCCCGAGCTCGAGGTCAACGATACCCATATCGTCATCCCCGGCTACGCACGCCCGGTATCGCTTGCAGTGGACAACCCCTTCGGCAAGCTGGAAGAGTGATTCGAGGCGGCCCGCCGACGTTGTCGGCTCGGCCGCTGGCGGTTACCCTGAGCCCCCCTTAGCTGTGCAAGTGAGCGGAGCGCCATGAAAATCGCGGTCTATCCCGGCACCTTCGACCCCATCACCCACGGCCACTACGACCTGATCGAGCGCGCCTCGCTGCTGTTCGACAAGGTGGTGGTCGCCATCTCGGCCAGCCCCGGCAAGAACCCGGCGCTCGACCTCGATGCGCGTATCGCCCTGGCCCGCGAGGTTTCGGCCAACCTCGACAACGTCGAAGTGATCGGCTTCTCGGGCCTGCTCACCGACATGATGGCCGAGCAGCAGGCACACATAATCCTGCGCGGCCTGCGTGCGGTCTCCGATTTCGAGTACGAGCTGCAGCTGGCCAACATGTACCGGGCCCAGGCGCCGGAGCTGGAGAGCGTGTTCCTTACTCCAGCGGTGGAGAACTCCTACATCTCCTCCACCATCGTGCGCGAGATCGCCAAGCTTGGCGGTGACGTCTCGCGATTGGTGCATCCCAAGGTCGCCGAAGCGCTGCGCAAGCATTACAATACCTGACCGTAATACTCGGCTTTTCCCGAGCCACCTTACCTGGGCGCGCGGCCGAAACGGCCCGCCCGATCGCGAGGTAGCCCCAATGGCTCTGATGATCACCGACGAGTGCATCAACTGCGACGTCTGCGAACCCGAATGCCCCAACGATGCCATTTCGGCGGGGGAAGAGATCTACGTCATCGACCCCAACCTGTGCACCGAGTGCGTCGGTCACTATAACGAGCCGCAGTGCCAGCAGGTCTGTCCGGTGGACTGCATTCCCCTCGACCCGGAGCGGCGCGAGAGCCGCGACGAGCTGATGGCCAAGTACCGCCTGATCACCGCGGCTTGACTCGCCGCGGCTCGCTCAGCGCTCCGCCGGCGCAGGTCGCGGGTTGATCGAGGTACAGCCCAGGCAGCGGCGGAAGGTCGCCTCGGCCGGGGTTTTCACCAGGGTTTCGGCCGCCTGGTCGACGTTGCCCCCCATCGCCGAGAACGGCAGCGAAACGACGAACAGCGCCGTACCGCCGAGGGTCGCCACCAGCAGCAAGGGTCGTGCAATCAGCGCGTCGGCGATCATCGCCCCGCCGCTGGGCCGCGCCTCCATACGCTGCTGCTGGGCTTGCACCTGCAGGCTGCCAAGCAGCAGAGCCAATGCCACCGCCAGCGCCGTCACGATTCTCGTCATGCGTATCATCTTTCCCCCTTTGCGCCGTGCCACTTGCCTGTACGTCCTCGCTGCCGCGAACGGACTAATCCTCACGTCTCGCCGCTACAGGCGACGCCCGCTCCCAGTGTAGCCAACCGCGGTTGCGTTCTGCCGCCTCTGTCGCCATGCTGCTCGGTTCGTTTCTCTTGAAAACGTACGATGACGACCCTGCATAGCGAAACACCCGCGGCGGCAAGACGGCGCATCTGGACGCTGGCGTGGCCAATCATACTATCCAACATCACCGTGCCGCTGCTGGGCCTGGTGGATACCGCCGTGGTCGGCCACCTGCCGGACTCGCGCTATCTGGCCGGCGTCACGCTGGGGGCCACCCTGTTCAGCTTCCTGTTCTGGGGCTTCGGCTTCCTGCGCATGGGCACCACCGGGCTGACCTCCCAGGCAGTGGGCCGCGAAAGCGACAGTGAAGTGCGCAACCTGCTGGGGCAGGCACTGCTGCTGGCCATGGGGATCGGAACACTGCTGATCCTGTTCTCTCAGCCGCTGATATCACTGGGGCTGTGGCTGCTCGACGGCAGCGAGATAGCTACCGAAATCGCCGCCGAATATGCCCAGATCCGTATCCTCTCGGCCCCGGCGGTGCTGGCTAATTACGCCATACTAGGCTGGTTCCTGGGCCAGCAGAACTCGCGGGTGACGTTGGCGATCCTGATGCTGACCAACAGCGTCAACATCGCCCTGGACCTGCTGTTCGTGGTGGGGCTGGGCATGACCAGCGACGGCGTGGCCTGGGCCACGGTGATCGCTGACTACACTGCATTCGTTTTCGGCATCTGGCTGGTGCTTCGCCAGCTGAAGCGGCTGGAAGGTCGTTTCATGCGCGAGCGTCTGCTGCGGCTTGTCGCCTATGGCGAGCTGTTCCAGGTCAATGCCAATCTCTTCTTGCGCACCCTGGGCCTGCTGTTCGTCATGGCCTTCTTCACCTCCCGCGGCGCAGTGCAGGGCGACACCGTGCTGGCCGCCAACGCCGTGCTGCTGCAGTTCATCATTCTCACCAGCTATGCGCTGGATGGCTTCGCCCACGCCGCCGAGGCCACCATCGGGCGCAGCGTCGGCCGCCGGCGCTGGGACGAGTTCGGTCATGCCGTACGCGCCGCGGCCTGGTTCTCGCTGGTAACGGCAGGTGCCGCGGCACTCGCCTTCGCCCTTGGCGGCCAGTATCTCATCACTCTGCTGACCGGCCTGCCCGAAGTGCGGGAAACGGCTGGCATCTACCTGCCCTGGATGGTGGCCATGCCGCTGATCGCGGTATGGAGCTATCTGTTCGACGGCGTCTTCATCGGCGCTACGGCGATTCGCGAGATGCGCAACAGTATCTTTATCGCTCTAGCGAGCTATCTGCCGGTATGGTGGGTAGCCAGCACGATCGCACCGCTCGAATACGTCAACCACGCTCTGTGGCTGGCGTTCCTCACCTTCTCCGTGGTGCGATCGGCAGTGCTGGTCGGCTACTATTGGCACCATCGACGTACCCGGTGGTGCCACCAGCCCAATGAGCCAGCGCCACCGGCAACGGCCAACCGCTCCCGTTGAGCCGAGCGCCATTTAATTAGGGCAAGCTGATGAGTTTGCGCTATTTTTCTCAGACGCACACCCGACAACCAGAAGAAGCGACGCTGCCATGCTCAGATTCCTCTCGAGACCCGCCGTCAGGCTGGTCGACCGCTATCTGCCGGACCCTTTCATCTTCGTGCTGCTGCTGACGGTGGTGGCCGCGGCCGCCGCCATCGGCGTGGAACGCCAGACGCCGCTTGCCGTGATGCGGATGTGGGGCGACGGTTTCTGGAACCTGCTGACCTTCTCCATGCAGATGCTGCTGATCCTGGTGACCGGCTTCATGCTGGCCAGCTCGCCGCCGGTCAAGAAGCTGCTGCAGCGTCTCGCCGCGCTGGCCAACGGGCCGGGCGGCGCCATTCTGCTGGTGACCTATGTGTCGCTGGTGGCCAGCTGGATCAACTGGGGTTTCGGCCTGGTGGTAGGTGCGCTGTTCGCCAAGGAGCTGGCGCGCCTGATACGGGTCGACTATCGCCTGCTGGTGGCCAGCGCCTACTCCGGCTTCGTGGTGTGGCACGGCGGCCTGGCCGGCTCCATTCCGCTGACCATCGCCACCGAGGGCCACTTCACCGCCGAGCAGATCGGCGTGATCGGCACCGGCTCGACCATCTTCGCCTTCTTCAACCTGGCCATCGTGGTGTGCCTGTTCGTCGCCATTCCCCTGGTCAACCGGGCCATGCTCCCCGATGAAAAAGAGAGCGTCTACGTCGACCCCAAACTGCTCGACGATGCCCCGGCCGCCCGGGTGCGCATCACCCGCCCTGCCGAACGTCTCGAGAACAGCGTCACCCTGGCCTGGCTGGTCGGCATACCCGGGGTGATCTTCCTGCTCGACCATTTCGTGTTCCGCGGCGGCGGCTTGAACCTGAACATCGTCAACTTCCTGTTCCTGTCGCTGGCCATCGTGCTGCACCGCACGCCACGCAGCCTGCTGGAGAGCCTCAACGAGGCGATCAAGGGCGGGGCCGGCATCGTCATTCAGTTCCCCTTCTATGCCGGCATCATGGCGATCATGGTGCAGTCGGGACTGGCGGAGTCCATGTCTCAGGGGTTGATCTCGTTCGCCACCGAAACTTCGCTGCCGTTCTGGTCCTTCATCAGTGCCGGTATCGTCAACCTGTTCGTGCCCTCCGGCGGCGGCCAGTGGGCCGTGCAGGCACCGGTCATGCTGCCGGCTGCCGAAGCGCTCGGCGTCGATGTCGCGCGCGTCTCCATGGCCGTGGCCTGGGGCGATGCCTGGACCAACCTGCTGCAACCGTTCTGGGCCCTGCCGGTACTTGCCATCGCCGGGCTGAAAGCCAAGGACATCATGGGCTATTGTCTGATTCAGCTGGTGATCACCGGGGTGATCATCTCGGTGGGCCTGACCTGGTTCTAGTCCAGGTTCGGCGCCAATCGCAGCAGCGCCCCGGCTCGCCGGCGGCGCTGCTGTTCTCATGTAACATGGCAATCGCGAAAAGATGACCGAGAGAGGTATGCACATGGCAGGCGCCGACAGTCTTCCCCTGGAACTTCCCGGCCAGCACGAGTTGAGCATGACCGTGCTGATGACGCCCGACATGGCCAACTTCAGCGGCAAGGTGCACGGCGGCGCCATCCTCAAGAAGCTCGACGAGGTGGCCTACGCCTGCGCCAGCCGCTACTCCGGCCACTATGTGGTGACGCTCTCGGTCGACCAGGTGCTGTTCAAGCAGCCGATCCACGTTGGTGAACTGGTCACCTTCCTGGCCTGCGTCAATCACGTGGGCCGCTCATCGATGGAGATCGGCATCAAGGTGGTGGCCGAGAACATTCGTGACAAGGTGATCCGCCACACCAACAGCTGCTACCTGACCATGGTGGCAGTAGACGCCGACGGCAAACCGGCGCCGGTACCACCGCTGAAGCTGGCAACGCCGTTGCAGAAGCTACGCTTCGAGAAAGCCGCCCTGCGCAAGAAATTGCGCAAGCAGGCCGAGGAGGCCGAGCGCCGCGCACAGGCGGAGCACGGCCAGGTATGACCGACCGCGCCCGTATCAGCCGCAGCCGATGTCGGTGATGGTATCGCCGTCGTCGATATGGACGTTGATGCGGTCGCCGCGGTACTCCATGGTATAAGCGTGGCCCGGGCGGATCACCCGCAGCGTGGCGGCACCGCTCTCGCGCTGGATCGACTCGCCCAGCGCTTCGTCATAGCGCCGGCCGACGCGATCCTGCACGTGACGGGCGCCACAGGCATCCTCTCCCTCACTGACCTCGGGCGGCTTGGGCGCAGGGTCATGGGCTTGAGATGGATTCGAATTGGACATAGGCGCACATCCTGCCAACAACAACGCACTGAAAGAAGCCAGGCAAAAACGCAATGGGCTAACCATGCGAAGATCTCACTAAAGGGGAGGGGAAGGGTCTATTGATTCAGGCAGCACGGGGAGACTGCCAGGTCGCCCGCATGCTGCCAAGCCGGACCGCTAGGGTTTACTGGGCGGCGTCTTGCACGTGCTGTCCGCCACGCTCGACGTCCTGGCCCGCGCCTTCCATGGTGTTGCACCCCGCCAGGGCACCGGCTGTCATCAGCAGGGCAAAGCCCAAGGCAATCGCTCTCTTCATGGTCGTATCTCCTTGAAATAACTTTCGGGAATTCCATTCCTTGCCGTGAAGCAATGGCCTTTGTCAGCGTAACAGCCGGTTGCCATTTTGAAAAACGCTAATATGAATTCGACTGCCGCTGAATCGCCTCGCCGCCGGCCTCGATGTCCTCGCCCATGCCGCGCATGGTGTTGCACCCGCTGAGCAGTGACAGCCCGAGCAGCAATGCCAGCATAGTCGCCACCGTCCGTTTCATCGTCGTTCTCCTGTTCGTCTGGCCTGACCCCTTCACTTTAGTCGCTAACGCAGCGAAGCGCCCACCGAGGCTGGCAGACGCTCCCCCGCGCTTGTGCCATGATGGGCTATCGCCATCGTGAGGGAGAGTCGATATGTCGTCAGTGGAGCTGGATGAACGCCTGGTCAGGGACAGCTACCCGGTCGCCGAGCTGCCGCTATGTCAGCTCAGACTGATGGACGATACCCGCTTTCCCTGGCTGATTCTGATCCCGCGGCGCGAGGGGGTGAGCGAGGTATTCGACCTGGACGAGGAGGACCAGCGCCAGCTGTGGCATGAGGCCAGCGAGATGGGCCGCATGCTCAAGGCGATGACCGGGGCCGACAAGATCAACGTGGCCAACCTGGGCAACGTGGTCGCCCAACTGCACGTGCACGTGGTGGCCCGCCGGCAGGCCGACGCGGCCTGGCCGGGGCCGGTGTGGGGGCAGGGCGAGGCACAGCCCTACGACCTGGACGAACTGGCCAGCATGCGCGATCACCTGCTGGCCCAGTTGGATGGGCTGAAAGCGCGCCTGTAAGACGGCTCAGCCGCCGAAAGGATGCCCTCCGGCCGGCGGCTGCGCCGGCGCACTACGGGCCGGGGGCTCGCCCAGCATGGGGGCAGAAGTCGGCTGGGTGATTCCGGTCACCGAGAGCGAG